>JAQGJO010000226.1 GCA_028290595.1 Hyphomicrobiales bacterium
CAGGCGATTGACGCTTGTCTCATAGTTGAAATTGATCGCACCGAAGACCGTGTCTGGCACCAATTCCTTGTCGAACAGAGCGGAGAGCGTGGTTCCGAATTCCCGCGTCCGCGTCCCTGTCGCGGCATCGGTGCGCGCCCAATAGGGCATCGCGCCGATGGTCAGGCCGAACGGCGCATCGGCGCGACGCAGGATGCGGTATTTCATCTCGAAGCCGGCGCCTTCGAAGGCAAAGGCATTGCGATCGCCGGAGCCAGGCACGCCGCCGACATCATGTCTCAGGATCGAAATGCCGGGCGAGATACGAAAGTCATCCAGGATCGTGAATTTCCCCGAGATGGCCGTCGAGAAGGCGGCATAGCGGCCGGACGTCTTGCCCAGCCGGCCGAAGCTGGAAAGTTCAAGCTCGCGGGTGCCCTTGTCGCCTATTTCCGAGCCTTCGGTGAAGCCGAACATATGCTCCGTATCGACGTCGTCGGCGGCGCGCGCGCCGTCCACGACTAAAAATGGATTCAAGAACAGGGCTGAGAAAAGGACATGCTTGTTCATTGTCTTCGGATGTCCTGAAGAGATCGGGTTAGTCAGCGATGAGCGTGTTCGATCGGGAGTGCGGTCAGCCCATAACGGCGTCAGCCAGCAGTTTGACGTTCAGGCCGATGATCAGAATTGCGATCAGGACGGCGGCGGCCGACAGCGCGCGAGGCGCGACAAGCTCGCCCAGCATCTTCCGCGACGCGGTGAACCAGACAAGCGGCACGACGGCGAAGGGCAGGGCGAGGCTGAGCGCCACCTGGCTCATCACCAGGAGCTTGCCGGTCAGCGCCTCGCCGGCCCAGATCGTCACGCCGGCCGCCGGGATCAGCGCCAGGCCGCGGGTGATCAGGCGCCGCATGACCGGACTGACCCTGATGTCGACGAAGCCTTCCATGACGATCTGTCCGGCAAGCGTTGCCGTAACCGTGGAGTTCATGCCGCAGGCGAGGAGCGCGATGCCGAACAGATGCGCGGCAAGCGCCGTCCCCAGCATCGGCGCGATCAGGCGGTGCGCGTCCTGCAGTTCAGCCACTTCGGTCTGTCCCTTGGCGTAGAAGGCGGCGCCGGCCAGAATGAGAATGGAACCGTTGATGATCAGCGCGAAACATAGCGCGATGGTCGAATCCCACACGGCGAAGCGGATCGCCTCGCGCTTTTGCGGCGTTGTCGGCCCGATCTGGCGGGTCAGCACGACGCCGGAATGCAGGTAGAGATTGTGCGGCATGACCGTCGCGCCGAGAATGCCGAGCGCGATGTAAAGCATCTCCGGATTGGTCGCGAGATCGGACGTCGGAATGAGGCCCTTGGCGATCGCCGCGATCGAGGGTTCGGCCAGTATCAATTGTCCGGCGAAGGCCAGCGCGATGACGATCAGCAAGGCGACGACGAAAGCCTCAAGCTTGCGGAAGCCGAGGTTCTGCAGCGCCAGCACCAGGAACACGTCGAGGGCGGTGATCAGAACGCCGATCGCCATGGGGATGCCGAACAGCAATTGCAGGCCGATGGCCGTGCCGATGACCTCCGCCAGATCGGTCGCGACGATCGCCGCTTCGGCGATGATCCACAAGACGAAGGACATGGAACGCGGAAAACGGCGGCGGCAGGCCTGGGCGAGATCGAGGCCGGTGCCGATGGCGAGCCGCGCCGAGAGCGCCTGAAGAATGATCGCCATGACGCTCGACAGCACGGCGACGAACAGGAGTGCCATGCCGAATTTCGAGCCGCCGGCAATCGCGGTCGCCCAATTGCCGGGATCCATATAGCCGGTCGCGACCAGGTAGCCTGGCCCGACGAACGCCAGGAAACGCCGCAAAGTCGAGCCCGAAACCACCACACTGGCGTGCGATTCCGACAGCGAAGGCCGTATCATGAAGCCGTTGCGGCGTGCGGCGACGTTCTGATCGATGTTCTCGGCAGTCGACATAGGCCCTCTATCCTGCAATCTCATACCCGCAATGTAGCATAGGCTACAAATCGAATGCAATGCTAGGATAGATAGGGCCTGCACAAAATTAGGGTAGGGGCTGCGCCATAGCTTTTTTTCGATCCACTGGATCGGAAAGACGCGTCTGGTTTCTTGAAAGGGCGCATCGTCTTCACGCGAACTGGTGTTCACTTCGCTTGAGTGCGGCGGGCTCGTATCAAATGTTGCGTGAATGCAACAGCCCGGAAATGATTGCATCTCCGACGCCAAAGACACCGAATGGCGCCGCGTTTGTGCCATAAACCGAACGCTAAACAGATGCTTCTAAAGTGTCGGTGAAAGCGCAGGTCCGTCAGATCATTGAAGCGTCGCATTGACGGATGACGCCAGCCAACACCCCGGCGTGAAAGTTATGGAACTGGACGAGGTTATGAGTTGATAGACGCGCGTGGGTTCGACAAGGCAAAGCTGCCTAGCCGGCATGTCACTGAAGGGCCCGCCCGCGCGCCGCATCGCTCGTATCTCTATGCGATGGGCCTGACCCGCACTCAGATTCATCAACCGCTTGTCGGCGTTGTCTCGGCCTGGAACGAAGCCGCGCCCTGCAACATCGCCCTGATGCGTCAGGCCCAGGCCGTCAAGAAGGGCGTCGCCTCGGCTGGTGGGACGCCACGCGAGTTCTGCACGATCACCGTCACCGACGGCATCGCCATGGGCCACCAGGGCATGAAGGCCTCGCTGGTATCGCGCGAGGTCATCGCCGATTCAGTGGAACTGACCATGCGCGGCCATTGCTACGATGCGATGGTCGGCCTTGCCGGCTGCGACAAATCCCTGCCGGGCATGATGATGGCGATGGTCCGCCTCAATGTGCCGTCGATCTTCATCTATGGCGGCTCGATCCTTCCCGGCACGTTCCGCGGCCAGCCGGTCACGATTCAAGATCTGTTCGAAGCGGTGGGCAAGCATACGGTCGGCGAGATGAACGACGCCGATCTCGACGAGCTTGAGATGGTCGCCTGTCCGTCGGCCGGCGCCTGTGGCGCGCAATTCACCGCCAACACGATGGCGACCGTGTCAGAAGCCATCGGCCTCGCTCTGCCATATTCTGCCGGCGCGCCGGCGCCTTACGAGATCCGCGACCGGTTCTGCATGACCGCCGGCGAAATGATCATGGAACTGATCAAGACCAATCTGCGGCCGCGCGACATCGTCACTCTTAAAGCACTGGAGAATGCGGCGACCGTCGTGGCGGCGTCCGGCGGCTCGACCAATGCGGCCTTGCATCTGCCCGCCATCGCAAACGAATGCGGCATCAAGTTCGATCTGTTCGACGTCGCCGCGATTTTTCATCGCACACCTTACATCGCCGACCTTAAGCCGGGCGGAAAATACGTCGCCAAAGATATGTTTGAAGTCGGCGGAATTCCTTTGATGATGAAGACCTTGCTGGATCATGGCTTCCTGCATGGCGATTGCATCACTGTAACCGGCCGCACAATCGCCGAAAATCTGGCGAATGTTAAATGGAACGACGATCAGGACGTGATCTATCCGGCCGATAAGCCGATCACGATAACGGGTGGCGTCGTTGGCCTGCGCGGCAATCTCGCACCCGAAGGCGCGATTGTGAAAGTCGCTGGCATGCCGGCGCAGAAGCAGCGCTTCCGCGGACCGGCGCGTGCGTTTGATACCGAGGAGGCTTGTTTCGAAGCGGTCTCCAAGCGCCAGTACAAGGAGGGTGACGTGCTCGTCATCCGTTACGAAGGTCCCAAGGGTGGACCCGGCATGCGTGAAATGCTGGCGACCACCGCCGCGCTTTACGGCCAGGGCATGGGCGACAAGGTCGCGCTGATCACCGATGGCCGCTTCTCCGGTGCGACGCGCGGCTTCTGCGTCGGCCATGTCGGTCCTGAAGCGGCGGTGGGCGGTCCCATTGCTTTGCTGAAGGACGGCGACATCATCGTCCTCGACGCCATCGACGGCATACTTTCCGTCGAACTCAGCGACGAGGAACTAGAAACCCGCCGCAAGGCATGGCGACCACGAACGACAGTTGAGTTCGGTTCGGGAACGATCTGGAAATATGCGCAAACAGTTGGCAATGCACGAGATGGGGCTGTCACCCATCCAGGGGCAAGAAACGAGACGCACGTCTATGCGGATATCTGACACCATGCCCCGCACCACTACACAGCAGATTTCCCGCTTCTGCATCGCTGTCGCGATCTGCGGCTGCGCGGTTGCGATATCTGCTGCAATGTCTCGGGCTTTCGCGCTCGACAGCCAGCCGACGCCGCCTGGATCGGCAAGCGCGGCGCTACCGTTGTTCAAGGATCCCTCGGCTGCTTTGCGCGAAGGCCTCGCCGGCTATCGCGCCGGCAATTTCGAGGCCTCCGTCCAGGCGCTCCAATATGCCGCCCAGGGCGGACAGTCGCTGGCGCAATGGAAGCTCGGTCAGATGTATTCCGCCGGCGACGGCGTGCCCCACGACGATGTGAAGGCGTTCCAGTATTTCTCCCAGATCGTCGCCTCCTATGACGAAGACGTCGCCGATCCCCGCCAGTTCCCGGTCATCGCCAGCGCCTTCGTTTCGGTCGGCGTCTACAACCTGCACGGCATCAACAATTCGGCGGTGAAGCGCAATCCGCGCCGCGCCTTCCAGATGTTCCATTACGCCGCGACGAATTTCGGCGACGCCAACGCCCAGTACAATCTGGCTCGCATGTATCTCGACGGCGAGGGCGTCGAGCAGGACGCCCGGCAGGCAACCCGCTGGCTCAGCAATGCCGCCGACAAGAATCACATGGAAGCCCAGGCCCTGCTTGGCAACATGCTGTTCCAGGGCCTGAACGGCCTGCCGCGCCAGCGCCATCGCGGCCTGATGTACCTGACGCTTGCCAGGGAAGCCGCCGGTGACCGTCCGCAGAATAGCTGGATCGTCGACCTCTACGATTCCGCGATCCGCAATTCCGACGATTTCGACAAGCAGGCCGCGCATATCGAGCTCAGCCGCCAGTTGAACAAACGTCCGCGCTAAGGTTCTTGAGATAATTCAAGAACCTCCGGGAAGTTTCTCGCTTTCAATCTGAACATCGCGGCCGCGAATGCGCAGCCGCCGGTAGAAGTCCGCGTAGCGCGCGCCATCGCGCGTCTGCACCGCGGCCTCGATCCTGGCCTCCATATCCGCGGCAGCCGCGCCGATCGCTTCCAGCGCTGCCATATGCAGCTTCCGGAACGCCTCGAACTCTGCATCGTCAGCTGGCCGCTTGCCGTGCAGGGCGAAGATCGGCATCTCTTCTGATTTTCCACGTACGGAAAACGGTCCAAGCTCCACGAATATATGATCTTTTGCCGCCAGCCTGGTGGTCTCCGCCGCGATGATAGGAACCCCCCATTCCTTCGTCGCCGCTTCCAGCCGCGCCGCGACATTGACCGGATCGCCGACGACCGAATAGTCGAAGCGCTGATCCGAGCCCATGTTGCCGACGAAGGCGCTGCCGGTGTTGAGGCCGATGCCGATGGCGAGCGGCGTGTGCGGCCGGCCGGCCGCCTCCGCAACCCGGCGAAGCCCTGCGTCGATCGTGGGGACGGCGGCGATCATGGTCAGCGCCGCCGCACAGGCATGGTCGGCATGGTCTTTGACGTCGAGAGGCGCGTTCCAGAACGCCATCAGCCCGTCGCCGATGTATTTGTCGATCGTGCCGCGCTCGGCCAGCACAGCGGCTGTCAGCGGCGTGTGCAGCGCATTGAGGAATTGCACTACGCCGGCCGCATCCAGCGCCTCCGACCGGGCCGTGAAATTGCGCGCGTCGGAAAACAGGATCGAGACGTCGCGCGTCTCGCCGCCGAGCCGGAGCCGTGACGGGTCGGCGGCAAGCTGCTCGACGACGCTGGGGCTCAGATAGCGCTGGAAGGCGCCGCGCACGAAGCGCTTTTCCTGCTCGCTCTGGCGGTAGACGACAAACGTCATGCACAGATAGGTCGCCACCCACGAGACGCCGGGGATGACCGGATCGAACAGCAGGTCTTGGTGCAGGAACAAATACCAGGAGGCGAACAGTCCGCCGCCTATCATGACGACGGCCGCCAGCGCCGCGATCGTCGGCGGCAGCCGCCAGGCGAGAAGGGCGATCAGCAGACCGCCGAGCGCCAGCAGAACGGCTTCCGCGCCGAGCGCCCAGTCGGGCCGCGCCAGCCGCGCGCCAGAGACCGCGTGCTCGATCAGTTCGGCGTGGATTTCGACGCCGGCCACGGCGCTGTCGAGCGGCGTCGAGCGCAGGTCGGAGAGGCCGGCGGCGCTCGATCCGACCAGGATAATGCGGCCGTCGATCTCATCGCGATCAACCTCGCCGGCCAGAATCTTCCACACAGGCAGGATGCGGCCAGGCTGCGATCCGGCGAAGCGGATGCGCACCGCGCCGTCGCGCTCGGTCGGGATTTCGGCGTCGCCGATCTTCACGGCGATCACCGAGCTGACGCCGCCGAAATTGGTTTCGCCAGACGCATTGCTCGCCTTGATGACCGGCGTATCGGTCCGGAAGGCGACCCGCAGCGCCTCGGCGGCGAAGGAGGGCACGAGAACCTTGTCGGGACCGTCGCCGGCAGCGAAGACCAGCGGCACCCGGCGCAGGATCAGGTCGATATCGGGGATGTAGTTGATCGCGCCCATGCCGGCGGCTGCGTTGCGCAGATGGTCCAGCGGCAGAATCATGCTGCTGAAAAACGGCAGGATGGCCGTCGGGTCGTCGCCCAGTTTCACGAACTGCGTCTTCATCGGCACGATCGGGCCCGCCGGTCGGTTCGACAGCGCCAGTCCGATGACGACCGGATTGCCGCGGAAAGCCGCTTCCAGCGGGTCGGCGTTGAGCTTGCCGCTGTCGGCCAGGGATTTCGCCAGAGCCTGCTTCTCGGGTGAATCCGGCAGGTGCGTCAGGATTTCGGCCGGCGCCAGACGGTCGGGTTCCGAGAACAGGCTGTCGAAGGCGACGACCGCCGCGCCATTCTCCACGAGCTTCGCCGTCAGCTCCGCCAGCCGATCGCGCGGCCACGGCCATTGGCCCAGTTTGGCCAGCGAGGCATCGTCGATATCGGCGACCCGCACCGGCAGGTCGGGCGTCCAGGGGCGGGGGGCGAGCCGCTGAAACTCGTCGAAGACGATGTTCCTGATCCGCTCGACCGGCCGCGAGCCGTTGAGCAGAACGCCAATGAACAGGCCGACGAGAATCGGCACCAGCGCCGCAATGAGGCGATGCAGGCCGCCGGCGCGGCTGGCCCGGAAACCGGAAGACGGCTTTGGCTGTTGCTGGTTTGCCCTGCCGTCTGCCAAAACGTCCCCCAAACCGGCTTCTATGCCAGGTCGATGCGCACCGGCACATGATCCGACGGCTTCTCCCAGCCGCGGACATGCTGGTCGACGATCACCGATTGCAGCCGGTCGGCGGCCTGCGGCGACAGCAGCAGATGGTCGATGCGGATGCCGTTGTTACGCTGCCAGGCGCCGGCCTGGTAGTCCCAGAATGTGTAGACGCCGGCCTCGTCGGTCGTCGCGCGCAGGGCGTCGGTCAGCCCGAGATTGAGCAGACTGCGGAACGCGTCCCGCGTCTGCGGCAGAAATAGCGCGTCATTGCGCCAGGCATCCGGGTCCTTGGCGTCGCGCGGTTCGGGAATGACGTTGTAGTCGCCGGCCAGCACCAGCGGCTCCTCCAGCGCCAGCAGGCCGCGCGTATGGCGCAGAAGCCGATCGAGCCAGGCAAGCTTGTAGGGATATTTATCGGTGCCGACCGGATTGCCGTTGGGCAGATAGATCGAGCCGACCCGCACCACACCGGTGCCGTGGGTGACCACGGCTTCCACATAGCGCGCTTGAACGTCGCTGTCGTCGCCGGGCAGGCCATAGCTGACCTCGGCCGGGGTCTTGGACAGGATCGCGACGCCGTTGAACGTCTTCTGGCCGGTCATATAGGTGTTGTAGCCGGCTGCCTCGACCTCGACGCGCGGGAATGTGTCCTCGGCGCATTTCAGCTCCTGCAGG
>JAQGJO010000233.1 GCA_028290595.1 Hyphomicrobiales bacterium
CGAAAGGTACGATCCATAGCAGGAACAGCACGAACCAGAGCGCGCCTGCGCCCACAGCGAGCTTGGCCGCGAGGGAAATCTTGCGGCAGCGCTCGATCGACGCGGTCAGTTCCTCGATGCGCTCTTCGAGCTGGGCGATCTGGTGGGACGTGTCGCCTTCGCCGATCAGAGGCGGCATGCTGATGTCCGCGGTCTCAGGCCGGCTTCTTGTTCTTGTAATAAGGCTCGACAGGCCCGGTGAGTTTGATGGTCAGCGGATTGCCGTAGCGGTCGAGCGCCTTGCCTGCGGCGACGCGGACCCAGCCTTCGCTGACGCTATACTCCTCGACATTGGTCTTCTCTACGCCCTTGAAACGGATGCCGACGTCACGCTGCAGCGCTTCGGCATTGAAGTAGGGACTGCGCGGATCGTTGCACAGGCGATCGGGCGGGGTGTCGTTGTCGGTTGCGTCTGGCTTGGTATCGGTCATGGGTCGGGTCCTCAGTCGGCCTTTTCTCACGGCGCAGCGGCGATGACAACAGCCCTCCGGGGCGTGCTATCTATCTGTCCGATATGGCCGAATCTCTCAAAAATATCGTTGTCGTGGGGCAGGGCGCGGCGGGGCTGGCGGCAGCGCTTGCCGCCGCGCAGGCAGGCCGCGGTGCGTTGCGCGTCACGTTGGTCGACAAGGCGGCCGAGGGCGAAGCGGGCGGCAATACGCGCTGGTCGCCATCCTACATGCGCATGGCGGCGGTCGATACAGTCGAGCCGAGCTTCGTGCACGACATGCTGGCCGCCACCCAATATCAGGGCGACGAGACATACTTCGCGACGCTCGCGCATCACGCGCCGGCCACCTGCAAATGGATCGAAGCACAGGGCGTCGAGTTCATTAAGCCGACTTATTATCTCGCCAAAGGCCCGCCGCGCATTCAGCCGCTTGGCGGCGGTCCGGCGGTCGTCAAGCAACTTGCCGCGGCGGCCAAGGCCGCCGGGGTCGTGTTCCATTACAACTGCGCTGCGCAGTCAATCGACATTGTGGATGACCGCATCGTCGGGCTGCAAGTCATGCACAAAAACCAGCGTGAGACGCTGAAGGCCGACGCTATCATTTTATGCTGCGGCGGCTTTGAAGGTGACGGCGCCAGGATGCGGGAGTATTTCGGCGATGGCGCCGAGACCATGCGGTTGATCTCGCCGGGCGGAAAATTCAATACCGGTGACGGCATCAAGATGGCGATGGCGCTGGGCGCCGACGGTTCGGGCGACTGGAACGGCATGCATGCCGAGCCGGTCGATGCTCGCTCCAGGAATTCCGCCCCGGTGGTTCTGGTCTATCCTTACGGCATCGTCGTCGACAAAAACGGTGACCGTTTTTTCGATGAAGGCGCTGGCCTGGTGCACGAGACGTGGGAATGGTTCGCGCGCGACATGCAATTCAAGGTGCCGGGGCGCATGGCCTTTGCCATCCTCGATAGCCGGCTGCTGACGATTGAAGGCTATGAGCGTGCCATCCGCTCCGAAGTGCCGCCTGCGCGTGCCGATACGCTCGACGAGCTGGCGAAAATCATCGGCGTCGACGCTGCCGGACTTGCCCGCACGGTCGCTGCCTACAACGCGGCCTGCACAGGCGATCAGGCGAAATTTGACGCGACCCGCTGCGACGGGCTCAAGGCCACCGCCAGTCTGGCGCCGCCGAAATCGAACTGGGCCCGCGGCATTTCGCAGCCACCTTTTCTGGCTTATCCGCTGGTCGGCGCGGTCGCCTATACCTTCGGCGGGCTGGCGACCGATGAGCGCGCCCGCGTCCTGCGTGGCGAACGGCCGGCGCCGGGGCTTTATGCCGCCGGCGAAATCACCGGCCATTTCTACGCTACGGCTCCCAATGCCGTGTCGATATTGCGGGCCTTCGTGTTCGGCCGAATTGCGGGACTGGAAGCGGTCGCCTATCTTCAGGCACCATAAAGGAGACGATTAGCTGCCCCGATGCTGCCGTTTTTTAAGTCTGAAATTGTAAACGCCTTGGGGTAAGATCAAGGCTTAACAGGATAGAGCAACGTCATGGGATCGATGCCGCGCTTGTTGGGTTTTGCCTTGTGCGCCGGAATTGCCGCCATTCCCAGTGCAGCCTTGGCGGCGCCGGCTTATGTGCCGTCCACCGTCAATTTGCGGGCCGCACCCGGCACGACCAGCGAAGTTGTGACCAAGATTCCGGGCGGCAGTCTGATCGACGCGAATGATTGCACCGAGGGCTGGTGCGCGGTGACCTGGCAGGGCAAAAGCGGCTTTGCCAAGCAGACCGCCCTCGACATGAGCGGCCGTGTACCGCAGCAACGCGCCGCGCAACGCCGGACGTATCCGGCGCGATCCGCAGCGCAAGGCGAAGTTTACGAAGACGACGGACCCGCCGACTATGTCGCCGAAGCGCCGCCGGTCTATTACGCACCGCGGCCTTATTATTACGGCTACGGCCCATACTATCGCAGTTGGGGCTGGCGCCACCGCTGGTAGTTATCTGGCCGGCGGTTCGGGAACGAGCAGCGCAAAGCCGAGCCGGCATGCCGTGTAGACAATGATGCCGGCCGGGATGGCGTAGTAAATCGATACGCCAAATCCAAGCTCAAGCCCGAATAATACCGCACCGCCGAGCAGGATCGCGACGATCCTGTGAAGCTGCGGGCTATTGAGCGGCATTTAGCGCTTGGCTTTGGGCTTGACGTCGGCGTCGCCGCGCATGTTGGCCCACGGATCGTCGGCGC
>JAQGJO010000262.1 GCA_028290595.1 Hyphomicrobiales bacterium
TGCCGACCGCAAAGCCGATGCGCCAGCCGGCCATGGAATAGGTCTTCGACATCGAGGTGAACTCGACGGTCACATCATTGGCGCCATTCACCTGCAGCACCGACGGCGGCGGATTGCCGTCGAAATAGACTTCCGCATAGGCGAGATCGGACAGGATGAAAATCTCGTGCTTCTTGGCGAAGGCGACGAGGTCCTTGTAGAAATCGAGGCTCGCCACCATCGCCGTCGGATTGGACGGATAGCAGACGATCACCGCGATAGGCTTGGGCGTCGAATGCTGGATCGCCTTTTCGAGCGCAACGAAATAGTCGGGCGTAGGCTCCGCCGGCACCGAGCGGACAACGCCGCCGGCGATGAGAAAGCCGAAGGCATGGATCGGATAGGACGGGTTGGGGCACAGCACCACATCGCCGGGCGCGGTGATGGCCTGCGCCATATTGGCGAAGCCTTCCTTCGAGCCGAGCGTGGTGATGACCTGCGTGTCGGGGTTCAGCTTGACGCCGAAACGGCGCTCGTAATAGCCGGCCTGGGCGCGGCGCAGGCCGGGGATGCCCTTGGACGCCGAATAGCGGTCGGTGCGCGGCTTGCCGGCCGTTTCGATGAGCTTTTCGATAACGTGTTTCGGCGCCGGAAGGTCGGGATTGCCCATGCCCAGATCGATGATATCGGCGCCGGCGTTGCGAGCCTGTGCCTTCAGGCGATTGACCTGTTCGAAGACATAGGGTGGCAAGCGGCGTACGCGATAAAAGTCGTCGGACATCTTCTCATTCCCGTTGGAGTTCCCGAGTCGGCGGAAAACCGCCTCGATGACCAGTCCCTTATCACTTTCTGGTCGTGGTGCCGAGACCCGTATCGCAGGTCAAGACGCAAGTCGGCTTCTTGACTTCTTTCTTGGGCAAGGGCGGCGCGGTTGCCGAGCCGATCTGGCCGGCCAAAGACTTGCGATGGGCAAGACGATCATGTTTGGCCCGGACGGCATCGAGTTCAGCTTCCTTGGCGCGTACCTCATCGGGCGTCATCACCTTGCGCTGGGGCTGATCGGCGGCACGGCCAACCGGAATATAGGCCTGAGTGTCTGTGGGGCGTGACCGCTTGATCCAATCCTGCGGTTCCATCGGCGTCGTGGTGAAGCGCGGTCCGCGCAGAATGGTCTCGAACGGATTTTCGCTCTGCTGGGCGCGCCCGCCGCTTTGCTGCGCCGCAACCGGAGCGGCTGACAAGAGCGCAATTGCACACAGGCCGAGCGCGCGGAAAGATATGAATCGTCCGACGCACCCGACCGACATATGCGCAACACTTTGCATCTCTAGGCTCTCACCAACATATATGAAGCTGATCCAAAAACTGACCATTGGGGATGATTGACCAAACAGATCAATAAACCCCTATTGTAACCGCTATTGTGTTCCAATCGCGGCTTCCTGAATGGCACACCGGTTGCTTTTATCGGAACGAACATGGCTTCGCAGTTGAAAAACGAGATTTTCCCGAGGAACGCGCAATTGCCGGCCGAACAGTTGCCTGCCAAAACGGAAACGGTTGATAAGGTCGAGGCCAAGGCTAAACGTCCGCGCGCCAAAAAAGCGTCGAAACCAATTACTGCGGCGGCCCCTGAAACACTGACGCCCGCGCCGCAAGCGCCGATCCGAGCGGCCGGACAGGCCGGCGCCAGCGATGCGAGCGAATTTCCGATCCCCGATTTCGAGGCGCTGTCGGTCAACCTGGCGCGCGCCACCGAGGAAGGCGGCAAAGCGCTGGCAGCCTGGATGCGCCCGCTCGAAAACGGTGACACAAATCCGGATCTGTCAGGGCAGATCGCCGATGCGGTCAAAACCTTCGGCGCCATCGCCGACTACTGGCTCGCCGATCCTAAAAAGGCGATGGACGCCCAACAGGAGCTGACAGGCTCGCTCTTCGAACTCTGGGGCGGCACCTGGCGGCGTATGTCTGGGGAGCCGACCAAGCCGCTGGTGCCGTCAGATCCTAGCGACAAGCGCTTTTCCGATCCGGCCTGGCAGGCCAATCCGGTGTTTGATTTTCTCCGGCAGGCCTATCTCGTGACCACGCGATGGGCCAACGAGATGGTCGACAAGGCCGACACGATCGACCCGCAGACACGCGAAAAGGCGTCCTTTTACGTCAAGCAATTTGCCGGCGCGCTGTCGCCGTCGAACTTCCTGTCGACCAATCCGGAACTGATGCGCAAGACCTTGTCCGAGAATGGCGCCAATCTGGTGCGCGGCATGCACATGCTGGCGCAGGACATCGAGGCCGGAAAAGGCAATCTGCGCATCCGCCAGAGTGATGCTTCGAAATTCGAACTCGGCCGCGACATGGCGACGACACCGGGCAAGGTGATCTTTCAGAACGACCTGATCGAACTCATCCAGTATTCGCCGACGACGCCGAACGTCTTCCGCCGGCCGCTGCTCATCGTGCCGCCGTGGATCAACAAATTCTATGTGCTCGACCTCAATCCGGAGAAGAGCTTCATCCGCTATTGCGTCGAGAAAGGGCTGACGGTCTTCGTCGTGTCCTGGGTCAATCCCGACGCGCGGCAGGCCAACAAAGGGTTCGAGAGTTATATCCACGAGGGCATTTTTGCGGCGCTCGACGCCATCGACAAAGCGACTGGTGAGAAGCAGGTGACGGCCATTGGCTATTGCGTCGGCGGCACCCTGCTGGCGATCGCGCTGGCGCTGATGGCGCTGGCGAACGATACGCGAATTGCCAGCGCCACGTTCTTCACGACGCAGGTCGATTTCACCGATGCGGGCGATCTCAAATTCTTCGCCGGCAAGGACAATATCGAAGCCATCGAGAAGAAGATGACCCAGGCGGGCTATCTCGACAGCGGACAGATGGCCAGCGCCTTCAACATGCTGCGGCCGAACGAATTGATCTGGCAGTATGTGGTCAACAATTACATCAAGGGTGTCGATCCCTCGGCCTTCGATCTGCTCGCATGGAATTCGGATTCCACGCGCATGCCTGCGGCCAACCATTCGTTCTATCTGCGCAATTGCTATCTCGAGAACAATCTGACGCGCGGACACATGGTCATCGACGGCAAGACCCTGGATCTCAAGAAGGTCACCATTCCGATCTACAATCTGGCGGCGCGCGAAGATCATATCGCGCCGGCGCGATCGGTCTTCACCGGCGCGAAATTCTTCGGCGGACCGATGCGCTATGTGCTGGCGGGCTCGGGCCATATCGCCGGCGTCGTCAATCCGGAGCGCAAGCCCAAATATCAATATTGGGTCGGCGGCCCGGTGGAAGGCTCGTTCGAGGATTGGGTGGCCAAGGCGCAGGAGCTTGCCGGAACCTGGTGGCCGGACTGGATCAAATGGATCACGGATCAAGCCCCCGACATGGTCGAGGCCCGCAGTCCGGGTTCGGACGCCATGCCGCCGCTGCGCGATGCGCCGGGAGAATATGTCCGCGTAAGATCCTGAGTGTGGAGCGCCGATGACGCGCAGCGAAAAAGATAAGATGCTAGCCGGTGATCTCTACGATCCGTCAGCAGCCGAACTGCGGTCCGATCAAGCGGCGACGAACGCCTGGCTGGCGCGTCTCAATACTGCCACGACGATGTCAATGGCGAACCGCCGCGATATTCTGGCCGAGCGGTTTGCCGCAGTCGGCGTGGGCGTCGAAATCCGGTCGCCGTTCCATTGCGATTACGGTTTCAACATCAGCGTCGGCAGTGGCGCCTTCCTGAATTTCAATTGCGTGATCCTCGATGTCGTCGCGGTGACAATCGGCGACAAGACGCAGATCGGTCCCGGCGTACAGATCCTGACTGCCGATCATCCCCGCGAAGCCGCAGCGCGACGCGCCGGCCTGGAGTTCGGTCGTCCGGTTCACATTGGCAGCAATGTCTGGATCGGTGGCGGAGCGATCATCCTGCCCGGCGTCATCATCGGCGACAACGCCATTGTCGGCGCCGGCAGCGTGGTGACACGCAACGTGCCTGCCGGCGCGACCGTCTATGGCAATCCGGCCCGGATCAAATCGGACCGCGAATGAAAAGAGCCGGGCAATCGCCCGGCTCTCCTCGCCCCCGCCCCCATAACTCAATCGCGTGGTCTGATCAGTATTTGGCTACGACTGCGCCGACCGGATTATCCCAACGGTATTTCACGCCCACAGAAACGATGTCGACATGGGCTTGCGTGTTGGCAACGAACACCAGCGGCGGAATGTAGTTCTGGCTTCCGGGCACATTGTTGATATTGCCGTTCTTGCCGAAGATATGCGAGTAGCCGACATCGAAGCTCAGCTTGTTGCTGTATCTGTAGCTGAAGCCCAGAGACGCCCAGATGCGATCCGTGTCCGGCAGACGGACGCTGCGTGTCGCATCACTGACCGGTGAGATCTCGTAAGCCAGGCCGCCGCGGAAGGTCCAGGTCGGGCTATATGCGTATTCGAGGCCCGTGGAGAAAAACCAGCCGTCACGCCAGTTGTAGCGCTGCTGGGCGGGGAACGGAAACGTCACGCCGGTGATAGAGTTCGTCACGTCAGATGTTTTGAGACGCGACCAGTTGGTCCATTCGATACCGAAATTGGCCGTCCATGCGGTTGCAAAATCCTGCGACAGACCGAAGGTCACGGTCTCGGGCAAAGTCACCTTCGTCGTGACCGGGAACGTAATGGGGAAACCGGGCGTCAGGCCGCCTTGCAGGTTATGAGTGATCGCCGAGCGATAGCCCAGGCCGATCCGCGTGCCCGCCCACGGCGTCAGCATGATACCGGCAGTGCCGCCGATGCTCGTGTTATTGCCTTGCAGAATGTTCTGGCCACCCGGCCCAAACGCAGCGGCGGAGCCACGCAGACGCACCGAGAAATATTCCACCGAAGGACCGGCAGCGATCGTCAGCCAATCGTTGACCTTCCAGCCGACGATGGCGTTGGCATTGAAGCTGACGACCTTCGACGACACGCCATAGGCCTGCCCGGCCCAGATCTCGTTGGATTTAGTCACCAGGCCGTAGGGTGCGCCCGTCACCAGGCCGATCCACCAGCGGTCGTTGATCTGATAATTCGAATAGCCGGACGGCAGCACCGCCTTTTCGCCGATGTTGCCGGAGCCGACCAGCGGCGTCACGGCCGCGGTGGGCGTAATCGACGAATACGGCAGGATGCCCGCCACGTCCCATTCGCTGTTCCAGCCGGGCGTCATGGTGATCGCCGCCGGATTCCAGAACATCGAGGACAGACCGGCGGAACCGGCGCCGACACCGGCGAACGACATGCCCTGGCCCTCGGCGCTTTGTTCGCGCAGAGCGAAACCACCGGCCTGGGAGGCGGCGACCGTGCAAAGCAGAGCGGAGACTGCAACCGTCGCCCGAAGTCCGTGCCGGAGATTGTTATGCATGAATTCTGTCTCCCTCATTCCGCTCCCGCCGCCGCGGAAGTTCAAAACTTGTGCAAATCAGATCACAAATTTGACGTATTTAACGACGGGTTTTGAGTACTGGCAATGACAGCGGCCCTGTCTTGGGCAATGTGCGGAGTTAAAGTGCACTAATTCGGGATCAAGTTGCTTTTTAGCAACATTCGGGTATGCGATCCGGCGGTCGGAAACGAGAAATTCAACAGGAGACGCTCATGAAACTTGTACGTTATGGCCAGCCCGGCAAGGAAAAGCCCGGCCTGATTGATTCGGCAGGCAAGATTCGCGACATCAGTGGCATCGTCCCCGACCTCGCCGGCGACTATCTGAGCCCGGCCAATATCGCCAAAATCGCTGCGGCCAAGGTTGACCAGTTGCCGCTCGTCGACGGTAATCCGCGTCTTGGTTCCTGCGTCGCCAAGCCGGGAAATTTCATCGCCATCGGCCTCAATTATTCCGACCATGCGGCCGAAACCGGCGCCAAGATTCCGGCCGAACCGATCCTGTTCAACAAGGCGCCGAACAGCATCTGCGGCCCCAACGACGACATCATGTTCCCGCGCGATTCAGTCAAGCTCGACTGGGAAGCCGAGATCGCCTTCGTGATCGGCAAGACCGCGTCCTATGTGAGCGAGGCTGATGCGCCCAAGCACATCGCCGGCTATTTCATCTGCAACGATGTCTCGGAACGCGAATTCCAGATCGAGCGCACCGGCCAGTGGACCAAAGGCAAGAGCGCGCCGACCTTCGGCCCGATCGGCCCGTGGCTGGTGACGCCGGACGAGATCGAGGACGTCGGCGCGCTCGCGCTCTGGCTCGACGTCAACGGCGCCCGTCAGCAATCGGGCAATACGAAGAACCTGATCTTCGGCATCAACACCGTCGTCAGCTTCGTCTCGCGCTTCATGACGCTCGACCCCGGCGACATCATCACCACCGGCACGCCGGCTGGTGTCGCGCTCGGCCGCAAGCCGCCGAACTGGCTGAAGGCAGGCGATGTGGTCACGCTTGGCATCGACGGCCTCGGCCAGCAGACCAGTAAGGTCGTGGCGTTCAAGGGCGCGTAAGTCCCGCCATAGAAAAAGCCCTCGTCCTGCAGGACGAGGGCTTGATTGCTTCGATGCTGCAGGCTTAGAGGCCCAGCATCAATTCCATGTTCTGTACGGCGGCGCGCGAGGCGCCCTTGCCGAGATTGTCTAGCTTGGCGATCAGCACGGCGTGGCGGTGCTTCTCGTTGGCATGGACGCGCAGTTCCATCTGGTTGGTGTCGTTGAGCGCTTCCGCCTCGAGCTTGCCGCCCTCCCCGGCCACTTCGGCGGCCGGTACGACACGCACGAACGAACCGCCCGGATAGCGCTTCGCCAGCACAGCCTCGAGGTCGGCGCCGGTCGGCTTGCCGGGCAATGTGTCGAGATGTAGCGGAATCGACACCAGCATGCCCTGGCGGAAATCGGCAACCGACGGCACGAAGATGGCGCGCCGCGACAGCTTTCCGTAATGCTGGATTTCCGGCATGTGCTTGTGTTCGAGGCCAAGCCCATAGAGTTCGAAATCGGGCGCGGTGCGCGCTTCGTATTCGGCGATCATCGACTTGCCGCCGCCGCTATAGCCGGAGACGGCATTGATCGTCACCGGAAAATCCGGCGGCAGAAGGCCGGCGTCGACCAGCGGCCGGATGAGCGCGATGGCGCCGGTGGCATAACAGCCGGGATTGGCGACAAACTGCGACGCGCGAATTTTATCGGCCTGCCCATCGGCAAGTTCGGGAAATCCATAGGCCCAGTCCGGCGCGACGCGATGAGCGGTCGAGGCGTCCAGCACCTTCGGCCCACGGGCGCCCAGCGAGGCGACGAGCGCCACCGATTCCTTCGCCGCGTCGTCAGGCAGGCACAGGATCGTCAGATCGACGCCTGCCAGAAGATCCTTCTTGGCGGCGGCATCCTTGCGCTTGGCGGGATCGATGGAGATGATTTCGACATCGCTGCGCGCGCCCAGAAGTTCACGGATCAGCAGACCCGTGGTTCCAGCCTCGCCGTCGATGAATACTTTCGTCACCAGGACGTCCGCCAATACTTCCGCCACCATGGCGCATTTCCTTCTCTCCGGGCTCCTCTTCCTGCAGCCCGACGCGGACCAGCCATTGGCCGACCCGCGTCATCAAGTCAAGAAATCCCGCTTAAACCTTACTGGTTGGCGGTTGTCGTAACCTGCACTTTCGACAGAAACGTGACGGGATCGCGCAAGGCCATGGCTTCCATGAAGCGGATCGGCCCGTTCTTGCCCTTCAGGGACACGGTCAGGCTTTTCGGATCGCGGATGAAGGTGTTGACCGCCTCGGCAATCTTCAGGGCCGCGGGATCGCCGCCGAGCATCATCGGCAGGATGCCGGTCACGGCAACCGCCCATTCGCTCTTCACGTCCGCCGGCTTGCGGTTCACGGAAGCTGCATAGAAATCAAGCGCCTTGTCGAACAGGCCCTGATTGACGAAACGCATGGTCAGATCGCCGACGTCGCCCTGGGCGAGCGCACCCAGACGTTCGTTCTTGCCGCCGACGAAAGCGCCCTTGTCGATATTGCCGAAATTGCCGCTGAAGCTCAGCGCGCCGGCGTTGACGCCGGTGATCGTATAGTCGACCAGGGAATAGGTCTTCTTGGCCACATCGTAATTGCCGCTCAGGGTCGCGCCGGCCTCGACACGCTCGTAGCCGAATTTGACCAGGGTACGCCCCGCTTCCGAAGCTTTCGGCGGCTCGAAGGAAACGCCCTTCAGCTCGCCTTTGCTCTGCACCGGCGTATCGCCATTATAAGTCGTCGAGCCGTTCAAGGACGCCATGGCGATCTTGAAGAGATTTCCGCCGGGGGCGCTGGCCGGCGTATCCTTGTCGGGCACCTGAAGGTCGAAACCGGTCCACGAAAACTTGCCGAGGCGCGCAACGCCATTGGCGACATCGCCATCCTTCATGGCAATGATCAGTTTCGAGAAATCGCCGTCCTCCAGAACGATCGGCCCGGATTTCACAGTGCCCGTCCCCGCCTTGCCGGTGACGGTGCCGTCGAAGCCGGCGATGGAGGCCTTCTGAAACTTCCCGCCATCGAGGCCGATCACCTCATAGGAGCGCACGGTGATGGTGCCGGTGCTATCGCCTTTCGGTTCGACGACGATTTCCGGCGCGGCGATGCGCTTGGCCTGGGCCTTCGACAGGATGGCGACATATTCGTCCTTGGAGAGACCGGCGGCGAACAGCTTCGAGGCCTCATCGCGGCTCAGGTTGGTGTCGAGAAAATCGATGCGCTTGAACAGGACACTGCCTTTGCCGTCGGGCGCTTCGACACGCACATTGTCGAAGGTGAGATTCTCGAGCGCCAAAACAGTCAGGGGCTGCACGGCAAAGACCGCTGCTACGGTCAGCATAAAGGGGCGGAAGGGCGAAAGCATCACGGGCAACTCCTGTGCGGAAGTTAGATATTTAATAAATGAAACGCGTCTTGCCGAGCCAAACTCCGGTCCCCGCGAAAACGCTTTAGCCTGAAACGGCCAATGCACTCCCTTTGACAGCCGTGCAACTGCAAACATGTGCGCTAGCGCACAAATGGTAAAAGGACGGCTTGCGCCGCCCTTTGCAAATGCCAGAAAAATTGTGGCGATTTGGCGTACCGCGGTTCTATTGCGGTTCCACCACAGCAGGCGCCGTTTTCGCAAATCCGACACTGCCCGCGCCTGGGAATTTAGGCGGATCGTCCACCACCGGCTTGGCCGCATTGAAGAGGTCGGCCTTTCGGCCGGTGCGGGGCGGATAAATCCGTTCGCGATTGATGCGCTGCTTCACCTGCTTCGCGGTCATGCCCTCGGTCAGCAGTTTCCGGTCCCAGCCATAGGTGTAGACGGCGCCCCAGGGGCCGAGATCAAGCACGGTCGAATACCAACCGATTTGCAGGGGCAGCATGTCTAGTCCAAGGAGATCGCAGACGACGTTATGTCCCGCGAACCGGCCCATGGGCCGGCCGTGCTGGCAGGACATCATGCTTTCGTGGTGGCCATCGATCAGCAGACTGGCGGCATCACCGGCGGCGAAGACATCCGTCGCTCCCGTGACGCGCAGGAATGGATCGACGGGAAGCCGGCCCAGTCCGTCATGCGCGAC
>JAQGJO010000295.1 GCA_028290595.1 Hyphomicrobiales bacterium
TCGCGGTCCGTCTTCACATAGGCGTTCATCAGCGTGTTCTTGAGACCGACGCCGGTGTTCCAGAGCTTTTGACCATTGACGATGTAACGGTCGCCGTCCTTGCGCGCGAAAGTCTTGATGTTGCCCACATCCGATCCCGCATCCGGCTCCGAAATGCTGATGGCGAAACGCACATGGCCTTCGATCATTTTCGGCAGCCAGGTCTGCAATTGTTCCGGCGTGCCCTTGCGGACCAGATTGAGGCCGCAGAAAATATTGCCGCCATAGGCCATGCCGAGATCGGCGCTGACCTTCGAAATCTCAAAGCTGACAATGGCAAGATCGATGGCATTGCCGTCGAGGCCGCCGTATTCTTCCGGAAACGGCAGCGCCAGCAGGCCCGACTTCACCCATTCATCGTAGAGTTCGTAGGGAAAGGTCTGCGCCGCTTCGTGCTTGCGCACGAGCTCCGGCGGCGCATGGCGCTGCATCAGCTTGATGACGCTTTCGCGCAGAATCTGCTGTTCCTCGGTGAAGCTGAAATCCATGAGTCTCTTCCCCAGTATCTTATTGAATTGTCAGAAGCCCTCGTCCTGAGGAGCGCCTGCAAGGCGCGTCTCGAAGGGCGAGGGCGTCATGCCGCAGTGTTCCAGTTGCTGGCTGCGGCGCATCGCCCAGTTCTTCAAGACAGAACTTTGCCTTCGAGACGCAACGCAAGCGTTGCTCCTCAGGATGAGGGCTTCTGTTAGATTGTTCCAGTTTGCAATCATGAATCAACGCACGACGATCAGAGCGTCGAGCGCCAGCGCGCCTTCACCTTCCGCATAAACCACGACCGGATTGACATCGATCTCGGCGATCTCGGGATGCGCCATGACGAAGGCGCCGAGCTTCGCGGCAATAGCTGCCGCAGCTTCGACGTCCCGCGCGGGCGATCCGCGAAATGCGCCGAGTAGGGCCGCGCCCTTCAGCCGGCGCAGTTCCTGTGCAATCGCTTCCACGCCAAGGTCAGGCGCCAAAGTCACGACATCATGCAGTGCTTCGGTGAAGACGCCGCCCAGGCCGACGACAAGCACCGGTCCCCAGTCGGGATCGTTGCGCGCGCCGAAGATGAGTTCGACGCCGCGCGGCGCCATCTTCTCGACCAGCACCCCATCGAGCATGATATCGGGCCTGGCTTCCGCGACATTGGAATAAAGCTGCGTCCAGCCGTTGACGAGATCGCTTTCCGATTGCAGTGACAGGATCACGCCGCCCGCATCGCTCTTGTGCGCAAGTTCGGTGGCCTGCGCCTTCAGCGCGACGGGAAAGCCAATGCGCACTGCGGCTGCCTTGGCATCATCCATCGTCGTGACGAATTCCGACGGCGGAATCGGAATGCCTTCGAGCTCAAGAATCTTCTTGGCGTCATGCTCGGCAATGATCCCGGACAAGAGCTCGTGCTTGGTATCCGTTGCCCTCTTCGGCGCGGATGTCCCGGACGCCTGCGCATAATAGCGCTGCAGGAAAGCCAGCGCCCGGAAGCAGCGTTCCGGCGAGCGGAAGAAGGGCACGTTCAAGGCGCGCAATTCGCTGATCGTTTCCTTCGGCACCTCGCCGTCGTCGCCGAGCATGGCGAAGATGACCGGCTTGGAAAATTTCAGCTCCTTGGCCGCGTCGAGAATGGGCTTCATCTTGCGCGGCGCCATCACGGGCGACGACAGGATGCCGGTAAAGACCACGCTGCCGAATGTATCGTCGGCCAGCAGCGGGTCGAGCGCCTTGCGATAGAGCAGGGGATCAACGACCGCCTGCGCCGTCAGGTCGACGGGATTGGTCGGCTGGATCAGATCAGGCGCCAGCGCGCCGATGATATCGCGCGCCGCTTGCGAGGGCTGCGGCAGATCGAGGCCGACCTGCTGACAGTAGTCGAGCGTCAGGCCTTTATAGGCGCCTGAATCGGTGATGACCGCCGCACCGCCCGTGAGGGGGTAGGGAAAGCGGATGAACATTTCGGCGACGTCGATCAACTGCTCAAGCGTTTCGACGACAGCCACGCCTGCACGCGAAGACAGCGCGCGCATCACGTCCCAGTCGCCGCTCATCGCGCCGGTGTGGGTCTGGGCGGCCTCGCGCGCGGCGGCGCTGCGTCCCGGCGAGAGCAGGACGACAGGCTTGCCGAGATCGCGCGCGCGGCGCGCCAGCGCAAGGAAGCGCTGCGGATCGCGGAACTGTTCGGCCACGAGGGCAAGAACGTGAGTCGCTGGATCTTCGACCAGCATGTCGAGAAAATCTTCCAGCCCGTTCAACGCTTCATTGCCGGTCGAGGCATAGATGGAGACGGCAATGTCATGGCCATGCAACGCGGCGCGCAGCACCGTCGCCATGGCGCCCGATTGCGATACGATGCCGACCGCACGGCGGCCGTCGATCGGCACCGGCGCGCTGACGCCGAACGTCATCGCGACGCCATCGACATAATTGATGTAGCCGAGGCAGTTCGGCCCTTCGATCGCCATGCCGGCGGCAGCGGCGATGCCTGCCAGCTCTTCCTGCAGTTTGCGGCCCTCCGGGCTCAACTCGGCGAAACCCGCGCCGAAGATCACCGCGCCGCCAACGCCGCGCTCGGCGCAGCCTCTGATGGCGTCCATGACGCCGGCCTGCGGCACCGCGAGCACGGCGCAGTCGACGCCCATCGGCAGATCGCGCGTCGATTTCAGGCAGGGGCGTCCGTCGATCTCGGTGCGGTTGGGATTGATGAGATGGATGTCGCCCTTGTAGCCGAAGCGGACGAGATTGGTGAGCACGCCGTTGCCGAGCGCGCCCGGCGTCGGCGAGGCGCCGACAATGGCAATGGATTTCGGCCGCAGCAGCCGGCCGATGGCGGCTTGCGTCTTCGCTCTGCTGGT
>JAQGJO010000306.1 GCA_028290595.1 Hyphomicrobiales bacterium
GGGGAGAACCGCGCCGCCGATATGGAGCAGCACGCCGGCGTCGAGAGTCTGCTCGGCTGGATCAAGCGCGAGTGCGCGGACCACATTGATGCGGCGCAATCATGGTCCGCGCTGCACCAGGTTCTGCGCGAGCATGGGCTGGAGATGCGGGTGCGGGGCAATGGGCTCGTCATTAACACTGAGGACGGCGTGGCCGTGAAAGCCAGTTCCGTCGGCCGCAACTATTCCAAAAGCAGGCTTGAAGCGAGGCTGGGCGACTTTGAACCGTCCCGCGAGCGTCCGGATGGAAAAAAGCCCGCGCGCCAATACGACAAGACACCAATGCCGTCGCGCATCAATACCGTCGAGCTACATGCACGATACAAAGAGGTGCAGCGGGCCGAGAGCGCATCGCGGACGACCGACTGGGCCAGGGCGGCCGTCAGGCAGAAACGCTTGATCGAGGACGCAAAGCGTCGTGGCCGGCTCAAGCGAGCCGCGATAAAGCTGACCACGGGTGCCAGCATCGTTAAAAAAATCCTGTACGCGGCGACGAGTGCGACCTTGCGCGACGAGATCGCGAGCATCAACAAGGAATATTTAAAGGAGCGGCAAGCCGTGTTCGAAAAATACCGCCGCCGGACTTGGGCAGATTGGCTGCGGGCGCAAGCGGTTGCAGGCGATCAGGAAGCGCTTGCGGCGCTGCGTGCTCGCGAGGCGACGCAAGGACTCAAGGGTAATACCGTCGCCGGCAAGCGGCGTCCTAATACTTCTGGCGCCCGATTCAATCAGGACAGCATCACGAAGAAGGGGACGATCATTTACAGCGCCGGGAGCATTGCGGTCCGGGATGACGGCGACAAGCTGCAAGTGGCGCGCGTAGCGGACATGGCGGGCCTCCAGGTCGCCTTGCTTATGGCGATGGAGCGGTACGGGGACCGGATCACGGTGAACGGATCAGTAGAGTTCAAGGAGCAGATAGCGATGGCGGCCGCAGCGGCCAGATTGCCGATCCGCTTCGACGACGTCAGCCTCGAGGCAAGGCGCCAGCAGCTAATGCAGATTGACAGCGAAAAGGAGCAGGACAATGAACAGCAAGGAGCAACAAGAGAACGAGCTGATCGAGGCCGCGATGCGCGCCGTCGTTTCGTCAACGCCGGCGCCGAACATGGCAGAACCCGGCGCGAAGAACCGCGCCACGGAACAAGCACACCGTCCCAGTCCCCCAGCGGACACGCCAAGTCCAACGTTGGCCGCATTGGACAAAAGCCGCCGCCCGCGAGCCAAAACCGTTTGCGAGAACTGCGCGAACTCGGTGTGGTTCAGCTCGCCAACGGAACTGAAGTGCTACTGCCGGGTGATGTACCTAATCACGTGGAGCAACAAGGAACCAAGCCAGATAACGGCCTGCGACGGAACCTCGCTGGGACAGGACTAGGTACATCGATGGCGAGCACGGCCGCGGCCAGGTACGTCCTTGAGCGAGAGCAAAAGAGGCTCACTCTATTCGATATACCGAAGCACACTCACTATACTTCTGATAACGGAGGCCTTGCCGCTTTTGCTGGGATTCGCCGGGTGGACGGGCAAGCACTTGCCCTCCTGCGGCGAGATGAAGAAATCATGGTCTTGCCGATCGACGAAGCCACCGCACGCCGGCTGAGGAAGTTAGTGATCGGCGCCGAGCTGACTGTACAGCCGAATGGCAGCATCAAGGCAACGAAAGGACGGAGCAGATGAACGACAGGTTCAACAACGCCGTGGGCCCGCAGGTTCGCGCGCCAAAGTCCGGCATGGGCAAGACGATTCCGGTCCTGGCAGTCCTGACCCTGGCGGGCGGGTTGCAGTCTGCAACCCAGTTCTTTGCGCGTGACATGCGCTATCAGGATGCACTCGGCACAAACGCAAACCATCTTTATGCCCCATGGGAGATCCTCCGGTGGGCCAACAAATGGTATCAGCACTATCCTGACACTTTTCTACGCGCGGGGAGCGTCGGCATCGCGGTCGCCGGCGTCGGCCTGATCGTGCTCGTCGTGGCGAAGATGATCTTGGCGAACACATCCAAGGCGAATGAATTCCTGCACGGTTCCGCACGTTGGGCAAACCGCAAGGACATTCAGAACAGCGGTTTGCTGCCGCGCCCGCGTACCTGGCGTGAAATAGTCATGCTCCGTACGCCTGCCGCGCACAGTGGCGTATACGTCGGCGCGTGGGTCGATCGGAGAGGAAAATTTCACTACTTGCGCCACGACGGCCCCGAGCATGTGCTGACGTATGCGCCGACCCGCTCCGGGAAGGGCCTGGGCCTGGTGATCCCCACGCTGCTCTCCTGGCCGCACAGCGCGATCATCACCGATCTGAAGGGCGAGCTCTGGGCGATGACGGCCGGCTGGCGCCAGAAGCACGCCAACAACAAGGTCCTTCGTTTCGAGCCCGCAGCGCTCAGTGGCAGCGTGTGCTGGAACCCGCTGGACGAAGTGCGCATCGGCACCGAGTTCGAAGTGGGCGACGTTCAAAACCTGGCGACGCTCATGGTCGATCCCGACGGGAGGGGACTTGACACACACTGGCAGAAGACTGCCCAGGCACTGCTGGTCGGCGTGATTTTGCATGCGCTCTACAAGGCGCGCAATGACGCCATGGGCACGGCCACGCTTCCCGGCGTGGACTTCATGCTGGCCGACCCGAACCGGAGCGTGGGCGAGCTGTGGATGGAAATGTGCACCTACGGCCACATCAATGGCGACAACCATCCGGCAGTGGGCAGCGCAGGACGCGACATGATGGACCGGCCCGAGGAAGAGGCCGGGTCCGTGCTGTCAACGGCGAAATCGTATCTCGCGCTGTACCGCGATCCGGTGGTCGCCCGTAACGTCAGCCGGTCGCAGTTCCGCATCAGCGACCTGATGAACCACGACACGCCGGTCAGTCTCTACATCGTCACACAACCGAACGACAAAGCCCGACTGCGGCCGCTGGTCCGGGTGATGCTCAACATGGCCGTGCGTCTGCTGGCCGACAAGATCGAGTTCGAGCGGATTGTCGCGCCGATCCCTTGGCGCCAGCGCGTGCTCGCCGCAGCGGGGTTCCGCCGGGCTGCGCAGTCGTACGTGAAATCGAAGAAGAACTACAAGCACCGCTTGCTGGGGATGATCGACGAATTCCCGAGCCTGGGCAAGCTGGAGATCCTGCAGGAGTCGCTCGCGTTCGTCGCCGGCTACGGCATCAAGTTCTATCTGATCTGCCAGGACATCAACCAGCTCAAAAGCCGTGAAACCGGTTACGGGCCTGACGAAACCATCACGTCGAATTGCCACGTTCAGAACGCCTTTCCTCCCAACCGAGTGGAAACAGCGGAGCACCTGTCCAAGCTGACGGGAACGACCACCGTGGCGAAAGAACAGATAACAACGAGTGGACGGCGTACCAGTGCCTTGCTCGGACAAGTCTCGCGCACGATCCAGGAGGTGCAGCGACCGCTGCTCACTCCCGACGAGTGCTTGCGCATGCCTGGCCCGAAAAAGAACGGGGAGTTGATTACCGGCGCGGGCGACATGGTGGTGTATGTTGCCGGCTACCCCGCGATCTACGGCCGCCAGCCCTTGTACTTTGAGGACAAAATCTTCGCGGCGAGGGCGGCGGTACCGGAGCCGAAGGCCAGCGACGTATTGCGCAAGGTCGGCGTCGCCAAAGCTGGCGAAGGAATCACCATATGAGCCGGCTAAACCGCTTCATGGCCGGAACTGCGATTGTCGGAGCGGCCATCCTGCTGCTCGGCGCCGGCTGCTATGCAATTGGGGCCCGGGTCAATACCAGCAAGAGTATCCCGGTCGGCCTGTACTGGACCAGCAGCGCGCCCGTGGAGAAAGGCGCCTACGTGCTGTTCTGCCCACCGGAAGTCGGCGTGTTCGTGGAAGCCAGGAAACGCGGTTACCTGGCTGCCGGATTTTGCCCGGGTGGGAATGGATACATGATGAAGCGGGTCTCAGCGGCCACAAATGATCGTGTCTCGATCGCGACAGAGGGGGTGCGGGTGAACGGCCAGCTGCTGCCGTTTAGCGTGCCGCTGGCGACAGACCGGGCCGGCCGGCAGCTGCCCCGCTTTCAGGCGTCGCGTTTCGTGCTGGGCGATTCAGAGGTGCTGCTCATGTCCGACGTCAGCGACACGTCCTTCGACGGCCGCTATTTCGGCCCAGTCAATCGTACGCAAATCCGGACCGTCATCATGCCGGTCTTCACTTGGTAGATCAATCGATTCGGAGACCAATATGAGCGGGCAAACCATCGTTCCCGACGTCACGGCCGAGCATGACGTCGATAGCGCCGACACCGCGCTGGCGAAGTTGGCAGACGCACTGACGCCCGGCTATCAGGCCGAGTTCGACCCGGCCGAGGCGGACCTCGCGGGCGCATTCGTGGAGGAGGCCCTTGACGAAGCCGACGCGCTCGACAGCATGTACGACCTCCCCATGAACCTCGCTTCGCCGGCGTATCGGTAATGCGGCCGAAAGGGACAGCGCCATGGACAAGGTTAAAAAGCCGTTCCACGAAACGGTGGCCGAAAAGCTGATCGAACAACTGCAAGAAGGAACGGCGCCATGGCAAAAACCGTGGCAGGCAGGCGAACCTAGCTCCTTCCTGCCAATGAATCCCGTCACCGGCAAGCGGTACAGGGGCATCAATGCCATACAGCTCATGAGCCAGGGCTACGAGGACCAGCGCTGGATGACCTACAAGCAGGCCTTCGCGGCGGACGCGCAAGTGCGCAAAGGCGAGAAAGGCACGCCGATTCAATACTGGAAATTTCGCGAAGAGCAGGCCAGGACCGATGCGGACGGCAAGCCAGTCCTCGATGCGGCTGGCAAGACGGTGACGCTGCTGGTGAACCTGGAACGCCCCAGTGTGTTTTTTGCGACCGTCTTCAACGCTCAGCAGATCGACGGTCTGCGGCCGCTTGAGCCGCGCAGGGCGCCGGACTGGGACCCGCTCGAGCGCGCCGAACAGATCCTGCAGCGCTCCGGCGCCGCGATCCACCACAGCGAACAGAATCGGGCGTTCTACCGCAGCGCCAGCGACATCATCTACCTTCCCAGCAAGAGCCAGTTCGAGACAGCGGACGCCTATTATGCGACGGCGCTGCACGAGTTGGGCCACTGGACCGGTCACGAAACGCGCCTGGCGCGCGACTTGTCCCATCCGTTTGGCAGCGAGGGTTACGCGAAAGAGGAACTGCGCGCCGAGATAGCCAGCATGATCCTCGGCGACGAGCTTGGGATCGGCCACGATCCGGGGCAGCACGCAGCCTATGTCGGATCCTGGATCAAGGCGCTGCGGGACGATCCGCTCGAAATTTTTCGCGCGGCGGCAGAAGCTGAACAGATCCAGAGATATGTGCTTGGCCTTGAGAAGATGCGGTTACAAGAGTATGCCACTGAACAGCATCAGGACCAGAACCAACCGATGGAGGAATCCGTGCGACCCGATAACATCAATGTCCCGCACCTGCGCCTCGTCACTGACGTCGGTCGCGACGTCGTTCACGCCGGGGCAGCTGTTGGCTTGTCAGTCGATGACGACCAGAGCCGATTCGTAGCCGAATTTACACGCTTGCTTACAGTTTCAACTCTAATGTCAGCCAACTGTGCGTTCCGCGAATCGGCGCGTAACACAGAACTTGCCGCCGTGTTTGTCGGTGATACGCCGGCTATTCTGTGCGGCGGCGCCGACGATCCACGAGCAAGCCAACTCGCCGGTGCGCTCGCTGCCAGTAGCTTCATAAAAGACCTGTACGCCGCGGCTGGACGCCCTGGCCATCTCCATAGTGAGCGCGCGATGTTCAGCGATGTTTGGAGGGATGGCGCGACGCAGGTGGGCTCGCGCTCACTTGGACCGCAACAAAACAGAGCCGAGGACGGCGAGATACAGGCAATCATCCTTGACGACCCCACGCACGTGCTTTGCACCATGATCAGTATCAGTACGGCGGGTGCCCGTATCTTTGACGCCGACACGCCGGTACTTGACGACGGACTGCGGCTCGCGTCGCTGGCCCAGGGAGAGCATGTATCGCCGCGCTATCGCGAAGTAATCGAAGGGCTCGCGTATCTGGTGCGCCACGGGAACGAAGCCGAGGCCTGGACGCTGGCCCGGATCGAGGAGGGCACGTTGTCGTCGGTGATCGACCTCGTCGATCGCGCTCAGCTTGTTGGCGTATCGCGCGCGTTGAGCGGCATGCAACCGTATGACTTGCGCAATGAATTCTGGCGTCGACATGGCCTGCCGGCAGATCCGGCTGCGCACGCAGCTGTCGTCGAATCCGCAAACGAGGACCTCAAACGCAGGCTGGGCGTTCTGGCAGGGCTGGCAGCGGCAGCCGAAGGTTTGGCTGGAGGGCCCGAGCTGGTGGACGCAAACTTTGACGTCGATGAACTCGAGACGGCCGCGAAGCTTGCCCGTATCAATGAACAGCGGGTTCGCGCAGATCCGGCAAGTACCGATGAGGACATTTCAGCGGCAAGAGAGGCGCGCACGGATGCAGAATATGCGGTCGCTATCAATGACGCCGACCTTCAGCGCCGGATCATCGAACACGAACAGAAACAGCAGGCAGCAGCGCCGGTCGCGCCAGCGAACGAGCCGACGGTGAACCACTCTGCCAAGGTCTTGCTGAATGTGCCGTTCAAGCAGAAGGACGAGGCCAAGGCCCTTGGGGCCAAGTGGGACCGGCAGGAACAATCCTGGTATGTGCCGGCGGGCGTTGATCTCGAGCCCCTTGCTAAATGGGCGCAGGAAGGCGACGGTGGCGCCCTCCAGAAGACCGAGCAGGTAAAAGAGGCAGCGAAACTTCAGCGGCCAATCCCTGAGCGCACTTATCTGGCTGTACCGTACGGTGAGCGGACCTTGGCCAAGTCAGCCGGGGCGGAGTGGGACAAAGCCGCGAAGTCCTGGTACGCCGGCGCAAATGCCGACATGGTGAAGCTCGAACGATGGAAGCCTGAGAACGTCCCGGCGCAGCAGGGGCCGGCCATGACACCGCGGGAAGAATTTGCCGATGCCCTGCGCGCCCTCGGATGCGTCGTCAGCGGCGAGCATCCCATCATGGACGGTCAGAAGCACAGGATTACGGTTCAGGGCGAAAAGCACAGCGAGAAGTCTGGTTCCGGCTTTTATGTCGGGCACCTGGACGGCCACCCGGCCGGCTACATCAAGAACAACAAGACGGGCATCGATATCACCTGGAAGGCCAAAGGCTACACGCTGGATCCGGAACAGAAAGCGCAGATGGCAGCGGAAGCCGCAGCCAAGTTGCAAGCACGGGAAGCTGAACAAATCCGGCTGCAGGAGCTCGCTGCCGAACGCGTCGGGCGGCAGCTGCACCAACTGGTGCAAATCGAGAAGCTGACGCCCTACATGATCGCAAAAGGGATCGAGGCTCACGCCGGTGCGCTGACTGACAAGGACGGACAAACGACCTACGTCCCGGCCACCGATGCGGACGGCAAGCTGTGGTCGATCCAGTACATCAAGGAAGACGGCACGAAACGGTTTGCCAAGGATAGCCGGATGGAGGGTTGTTTCCATGTAATCGGCGGGATCGATTCACTGAAGGACGCGCCGGCCCTGGTGATCGGCGAAGGCTATGCGACCGCTGCCAGCCTGGCGCAGTC
>JAQGJO010000005.1 GCA_028290595.1 Hyphomicrobiales bacterium
TGGAATATGGCGCAATCGCGTAGCGCGGCAATGCACGATCAGCTTGCCCTTAGCAAAGACGGCGCCGGCTGCCGTGGCGCCGCAGAAATCAGAGCGCCCGTCGCCGACCCGAATGCTGTCGGCGCGCAATACCGCGCGCGGCGCTCTGGTCGCCAAGACGGCACATTTGCAGTTTCCCGCGGCGGACGCGCAATTCGACCGCATATGTGGGAAAGACAACTGCCAGCGATCCGCTTCCGTCGCCGTGGCGCAATTCGCAAGAACCGGAAGCGCGATACCCGCATGCCGGAGAACCGTTTCGACGACGATGTCCAATCCGTCCGACAAGACGGTGACCGACAAGCCGCGGTCATGGCACAGTTTCACGAAGCGAGAAAAAGCGGGATCGATCTCGACATCGCGCAAGCACTCCGCCAGAGCGGCAGGCGTAACCCGCAGCAACGAGATCTGCCGGGCCATGCATTCGCGCGAGCCGATCTCGCCGCGCAGCCAGCTCGACTCGATATCGAGCCATTCGGGATCGGCAAACTGCTCCAGCAGCAGGTCCGTCGTGTCCTGCCGCGATATGGTCCCGTCGAAATCCACGAATACACGGGCCGCTTGCATTTGCCAGTTTCCCAGATAAGTCTTGGCATCAAGGAAGCAAGCTGTATGCCACGCCTTGGCGGCTCAAAAAGCCGAGGCATTCGGCCCTCTTCGGCCTTGCGCCCCCATCCGAACATCAGCCGCTGTCCTACATTTTTTGTAGCGAGCAACATCGCGCGTCATCGCAAAACGTCGCCGCACAGCGCCAGTCGTCTGCATGCGCAACTGGGCATGCGACCGCGAGCCGATGAAAAGGCCCATTTTAAAACGATCCTTCATGGGTTTCGGGGACCCGGCGGCTGTCAGGGGCATTTGGAACGGTCCGTGCAAAAGATCAGGCATCGTCGACCGCCGCGCCTCGCGCGCCGATCAGTGCAGCCGACCGCAACAGTCACAGGTACCGTCGTGAAACCTTACAGCGGCCTCGAATACAGAAATCCGGAACGCACCTACAAAAGCGCCGTGCTTTTCAAAAAAGCCTCGGAGGTGATTCCCGGCGGCGTCAACAGCACAGCCCGGGCGAAATGGTCCGGCTGGGATCCTTACCCGATCTTCGCGGATCATGGCACCGGCTCGCGCCTCGTGGACGTCGACGGCAACGAATATGTCGATTATCTGCTCGGGCTCGGTCCGATGCTGCTAGGCCATCGTCCGCCGCGCGTGACCCAGGCGGTCATCGACTTCATCCAGAACCGCGGCACGGTCTTCGCACTTCCGGCCGCGGAAGAGACGACCCTCGCGAAAAAGATCATTGCGGCCATTCCCAGCGTTGAACAAGTGCGTCTGTGCAACACCGGTACGGAAGCGGTGCTTTATACCGTGCGTCTTGCCCGCGCTTTCACGGGCAGGAAAAAGATCGTCCGGTTCGAGGGCATGTATCACGGGTTTTCAGACGGCGTGTATTGGAGCAAGCATCCCGCTCTTGAGACCGCCGGCCCCGACAATGCGCCCAAGCCCGTGCCGCAAGGGCCCGGCATGCCGTCGGGCATCGACGAATCGCTCATCATTCTGCAGTGGAACGACATCGCCGCCTTGCGCGAAACCTTGGAACGCCATGGCGACGACATTGCCGCGGTGCTCACCGAGCCGATCATGTGCAACACCGGCTGCATTCTGCCAAAACCGGGATATCTCGAAGCGATGTGCGATCTGACACGTAAACATGGCGTGTTGCTCATTTTCGACGAAGTTATCACCGGTTTTCGCATCAGCCTCGCTGGCGCCCAAGGCCATTACGGGATCGAGCCGGATCTTTCCGTGTTCGCCAAGGGTCTCGGCGGCGGCTTTCCAGTCGCGGCCATGGGCGGCCGCAAGGACATCATGTCGCTCGTCGCGGAAGGCCGGGTGTCGATCGCCGGCACGTACAACGCCAACGGCATCGCCGTGTCCGCCGCCAATGCCGCGCTCGACGAACTCTCGCAACCTGGCATGTACGAAGGGCTCTATGAGATATCCGACATGCTGCACCAAGGCTTGGCCAAATTGGTCCGCGACCTGCGTGTTCCGGCGCATGTCGTCGGACTCGGACCCGTCTTCCAAATCTGGTTCAGCGACGCGCCGATCCGCAATTACCGCGAGGCGGCGCAGCATGCCGACCATCAGGCATTTCGCCTGTGGTGGGAAGGCATGCTGTCGCGCGGCGTGATGTTCCATCCTGGCGCCTACGAAAATCTCTTCGTCTCCTTCGCCCACACGAGAAATGACGTCGAGCTGACGCTGCAAGCCGCCAAAGAGACCCTGACGCAAATGATGGTTTCGTGAAGGTGCCGGCATGTCGCCTATCGCGCTGACCATATGGCTGCTGAATGTCGCTTTCGACACCGGCGGCCAACTGGCCTTCAAGGCCGCCGCCATCACGGAGGACAGCGGCACCGGCCGATGGAGCGCGATGATCCGCCGGCCGTGGCTATGGGTCGGCGTTGGCTGCTATTTGGCCGAATTCGTCGCCTGGCTTGCATTCCTGTCGCTCGTCCCCTTGTCGGAAGGCGTGCTTCTGGGATCGATCAATATCGTCATCATCATGCTCGCCGGCCGGCTGCTCTTTCGCGAAAAACTCAGCCCACTTCGCATCGCCGGCATTTCACTGGTCGCCCTGGGCGTCGCCTGCGTCGGGATCGGCTGATGATTCGATTCTATGCCGTGGGTTTCACCATTCTGCTTGCCTTCGACACGCTGACCCAGATCAGCTTCAAATACGCGGCTATCGACGCCCTGCCAGTCTCGGCTGACATCGCCTGGCTGACGCGCGTCGCCAGCCATCCTTGGATCTATCTGGCAATCGCCGGCTATATCGGCGCGTTCGCTACCTGGATGAGCCTGCTGAAGCACGCCCCCATCGGACCGGCGTTCGCTGCATCGCATCTCGAAGTTGTCATTGTCATGTTTCTGGCAAACGTACTGTTCGGCGAAACGCTAGGATGGATGCAGTTGTTCGGCGCCGCCGCCATCGTCGGCGGCATCGCCTGCCTGGCCTGCAGCCCGCGCGACGATCATGCTTGAAGGCTTTTACGAGATTCCTCCCACGGCTGGGCTGGAGCTTCGCTGGCGCGACTTCACCCAGCGCGGCGGCGCGAGCCTCGAAAGTGCTGCAGCCGCCTTCCTTGGCGTCGATAGTTTGCAACTCACATGTTCCGGCACGGCGGCTCTCGTTGTCGCGCTTATGACGCTCAAGCGCGAAAGCCGGCGCAGCACGGTGGTCATCCCGGCCTACACATGTCCACTGGTCCCGATCGCCATCACTTATTGCGGGTTGAAGATCAGTCTTTGCGACCTGTCTGCGGGCACGCTTGATCTGGATCAGGCCGAGCTGGCACGACTGTGCGACGACGATACGCTTGCGGTCATCCCCACGCATCTGGCCGGCCGCTTGACCGACGTCGCATCCATCCTTCGAATCGCCCACGCTGCCGGCGCCAGGGTCATCGAAGATGCCGCGCAAGCCTTCGGGGCACGGCGCGGCAATGCGGCCGTCGGTACGGAAGGGGACATCGGCCTGTTCAGCCTAGCGGTCGGCAAGGGCCTGACGCTTTATGAAGGAGGTTTTCTCCACGCCCGTGACGACGCCTTGCGCAAAAGTTTGCGTGCCACCTGCGATCAGATGATCCGCGCCGATTTGGGCCTGGAGATCATGCGGTGCGCCCAACTTGTCGGCTATCGGGCTTTCTACAATCCGCGCGGGCTCTATTGGCTCTATGGCCATCCGCTTCGCGCCGCGCTTCAGCGAGAAGACACCATCGCCGCCGCGGGAGATCGTTTTTCGCTGATGATCCCGCTGCATCGCGTTGGCAACTGGCGCCAGTCGATCGGGCATAGTGCCTTGATGCGGCTTGATGGTTTTCTCGAAGCCACGCGAAAGTCCGGGCAAGCCCGCGCCGCCGAGCTACGCGCCATTCCCGGCGTCACCGTATTCGATGACCATGGAATAGACCGCGGCGTCTGGCCATCGCTGTTCGTCACGATGCCAGATCAACATGCCCGCGACGCCGTGCTCGCGGCGCTATGGGCACGTGGCTGCGGATTGGGACGGCTTTTCAGCGACGCCCTGCCTGACTACGGTTACATTCAGCCAGTGTTGCCCAAAGTCGCCGTGCCGAACGCACGCGATATTGCGCGGCGGTCATTGACCGTCACCAACAGCCGATGGCTGACCCAAACGCATATGAACATCATCATCGATGTCATGGCCGCAGCCGTATATGCCGGCCGGGATTCCAACTCGCCGGCTGCTTAAAACCGCTGATATTCATAGGCGAAACGAGAATTTCATCAACGCCTACCTGGCGCTGATGAAGGTCGCGTTTCAGTTGTAAGGATTGGGCACGTCGTTCTCGACGTTGATGACTTCTTTGACCCGCTTTTGCATCGGATAACTGCGCACCACCTGCAAATCGTTGGCGCAAGCCGTGAGACCGATCAGGCAAGCAAGCGTCGCGTATAAGACAGGGTGAGACGCAGAGCGAAGAACAGAAGCGTACGAAGGCATGGTTTTCCCCTTGATTGAGTCGTCGACAGGTCAAGGTGCTATGCCATGGACGTTTCGCCGGCGTCACGCGATTAGCGGCAACTTACATGGATGTAAACGGCAAGACAGAGAGGTGAAAACTTTCGTCACGCGAACGCGTCTAATCCGATCCGGCAAGGCTTCAAGCTTCATAAAATGTAGCTTCGGCATCTCGGCAGCAAGATCACGACGGGAATGCCGAAACCGATACTTCAACACGGCCTGTATCTTGGCGATCAATGCTGGCGGCAAGCTGTAGAGCTCTCGACCAGCGCTTGGGCGTCGGCGCTGGTGATCAGCGTCCCTTTTCCCGCAAGCTTGGCCGAGCCGAGGTATTAGGGAGCGTCATGCATCGGCGCCGGCCGCAGATCGCTTTGTGAAACTAATTTCTTTAGATGCTGCGGGAAACGGCGGCGTGAGGGACTTACGCGCCAGCCTGCATTGGAGCGGCTGCTTCTTGACGTGGGCGCTGTTTGTCAATCGAAGCCACCTGCTTTGAATGGGCGGCAGCCAGGGCGGATTCCCGGACCAAGACCATTCGGCGTCAGACGGAAGGACGCCGCGCAGTTCTGAAAGGCGCTGCTTAACAAGATGCAGGCCGTCTAGATTATCGTTGGTCACCGTCAGCAGCGTAAGCGAGCTGAAGCGGTTCGATATTCGATAGCTGCAAGGGTGGAGGCTCGGTCCCCGAGACAAGAACGCACATCATCCCTGCTTTGCAATGCAGCTATTCAGACTTGCGCCGAATCGCCCCGTAAACGCTAGGCATAGTGTCATTTTGTCCACAAATCGCCTTTTCGGCGCGCATGTGATAAAGGGGGGAACGGCTGTGTCGCTATTTTCCAAGTACGCAGTGTCTACACAATCAAAGCCTGCCTAAATATTTCATAGGAAACAATGATTTGGCATCCTATCAGTACGTCTATGTGATGAAGAGCCTCAGCCGCACCTATCCGGGCGGCCGCGAGGTGCTGAAGAACGTCACGCTCGCCTTCCTGCCCGGCGCCAAGATCGGCGTGCTCGGCGTCAACGGCTCCGGCAAATCGACCCTGATGAAAATCATGGCCGGCCTAGACAAGGACTACACCGGCGAGGCCTTCGTCGCCGAGGGGGCCAAGGTCGGCTACCTGTCGCAAGAGCCGCATCTAGATCCGGCGAAGAC
>JAQGJO010000342.1 GCA_028290595.1 Hyphomicrobiales bacterium
AATGTGATCGAGCATTGGTATAGCCTGGCGTGTGGTGTCATGGAATCGTTCAGGCTGGGATTGTCGGGATCGATAGGGTCGGACGCGGCGATCCATGAGGCCGCGAGCGCCAGCAAGGCCAGCAGGATGAGAACACCGGCGGCGAGCGCGGGGGCAGGAGCGTGCAGCAGTTCCCGCAGCAATGCCGGCATGCGCAACCGCCCGTGCGGCGGCGCTTCTGTATCGGCTTTAAGGTCGATGTCAGCCATGAGCTGTTGCCGCGGAAGGGGCGAGGCGAAGCCGCGGATCGATGAAGAAATAAAGAATGTCGACCGTCAGATTGATGAGCACGAACACCGTTGCCACCAGCACCAGATAGGCGGCCATGACGGGGATGTCGCCGAAGCGAACCGAATCGATGAACAGCAGGCTCATGCCCGGCCATTGGAAAACAGTTTCGGTGATCGCCGAAAATGCAATCACCGAGCCGATGTTGAGCCCGACCACGGTGACGACAGGCATCATGGCGTTGCGTAGCCCATGGCGGAACAGGATGCTGCCGCGCCGCAGGCCGCGCGCCCGGCAGAAGCGGATAAAGTCGGTCTGCATCACGTCGGTCATCTCGGAACTGACGAGACGGATGAGCATGGCGAGCTGAAACAGCGCCAGAGTAATGCCTGGCATGATGAGCGAGCGCAGGCCGCTCCATGTGGCAAGGCCGGTCGACCAGCCGCCGATGTGCACGACTTCGCCGCGCCCGAAGGATGGCAGCCAGTGCAGCGTGACCGAGAACAGATAAATCAGCACGATGCCGTTGACGAACGTCGGCAGGCACACGCCGAACAGCGATACGGTCAGGATGGAACGGGCCAGCGCGCTTTTGCGTTTGAGCGCGACCACGATGCCAAGGCCGGTGCCGAGCAGCAGCGACAGCGTCGCGCCGACCGCGACCAGTTCGATCGTGGCGGGAAGCCGCTCCGCAAGCAGAGCGGAGACCGGACGGGCGGAGCGATAGGAAAAGCCGAAATCGCCTTGCGCCGCATGGGCGACGAACCGAAAGAACTGCACCGGCACGGCATCGTTGAGGCCCAGCTGCTCGCGCAATTCGTCGCGGTCGCGCTGGGTGGCATCGGGGCCGGCAATGCTCATGATCGGATCGCCGACATAGCGAAACAGCGCAAAGGCGATCAGTGCGACGACGAGGATTGTCGCAAGGCCTTCGCCGATCCGCCGCACGATGAAAGCTGTCATTACCCCGCCTGTTTTGATCTGGACTAAAGTAGCCTTCGCGCGACCGTTGCTGTCAAACGCCGATTTGGCAGCAGACCGTTGCCTTTATGCGTGTGGTAGCGTGGTCGGGCGATGCACCGCTTCCAACTTCGAAACTGGCCTGAAAAATGCTCGTCAAATCCAGGCTGACATTGACCGTGAGAAGGGCAACGAGCGTGGGAAGATTTCAGGTCGGATCATGGCGCAGGAGATTGGCCAGGCTGTTCCTGCTGAGACGCCAGGGACATGCACCCGCGGCGCTGCTGATGGTACATTTCTGGGGGATAGGCTGACGCTCGCCGAACGGACGCAGGGTGGGGTATAGACCGGATCAAGGTCTATCATCGCGGTCCGTCGTGAGGCGAGTGGGAGAGAACAATGCAACATTTGAAGACGCTCGGCACGACGGGCGAACCGTCGCTGCGCAGCTGGCTGGCCGCGCTGCCGGAAAGCGATGTCCTGCGGGTTGCCGAGCCTGTCGATCTTGATTTCAATCCGTCGGCGCTGGTGCTCGAGCTGGAAAAGGCAGGGCGCGCGCCGGTCGTCATCCTCGAACAGCCGAAAGGTTTTGCAGGGCCTGTCGTCACCAATGTCTTTGGCTGTCGCGATCGGATCGCGGCCATGGTGGGCGCTGCGCCCGGCGGCTTTAATGAGGCGTGGACGCGGGCACAGGGGCGTCTCACCCCGGCGCTTGTCGTCGATAGCGGGCCGGTGCACGACGTGGTTCTCGAAGGCGAGGCTGCCGATGCGGGCGCGCTGCCGATCAGCCGGCATTTCGAGAAAGATGCGGGCCGCTACATCGGCTCCGGCATCCTGGTCTGCAAGGACCCCGACACCGGCGTGCGCAATCTCAGCTATCAGCGGCTGCAGCTCAAAGCCCCGCGCCGCTTCGGCGCCAGCCTGCATTCGCGCGGCCATATCTGGGAGCATCTGCAGCGCGCGAAACAGCTCGGCCGCAATCTGGAAGTCGCTGTCGTCATCGGCGTTCATCCGGTCATCAATCTCGCTGCCGCAGCGAAAGTCGCCAAGGATGTCGATGAATTCGAGGTCGCCGGCGCGCTGCTCGGCCGGCCCGTGCTGCTGACCAAATGCAAGACCATCGATGTCGAAGTGCCGGCCGAGGCCGAATATGTGATCGAGGGTGAAATTCTCAGCCAGGTGCAGGAGGATGAAGGACCCTACGGCGAATACACCGGCTATTCGACCGATCGCTCGACACGCAATGTTTTTGTGGTCAAGGCGATAACCTCCCGCGCGAAACCGATCTTCCACGACATCATTCCAGGCTATGCGGCCGAACATCTGCTGCTCGGCCGCAGCGCTAGAGAGGCCCATGTCTATCTGCGGCTGAAAGAAATGGTGCCCGGTCTTCATGCGCTCAACTATCCGAAGTCGGGCACGCATTTTCACGCCTATATGTCGATGAAGCAGACGGCGCAGGGCCAGGCGCGGCAGGCGCTGATGCTGCTGCTCGGCCTCGACCCCTATCTCAAGCTTGTCGTTGCCGTGGACGACGATGTGAACGTGTTCGACGAGACTGAAGTGCTCTGGGCCCTGGCGACGCGGTTCCAGGCGAACAAGGACATGTTCATGGTGCCCGACGCCTTCTGCAATCGCCTCGATCCATCCTCAACCGACGGCGTCTCGACGAAAATGGCGCTCGATGCCACTGTGCCGCAGGATTGGACGTTCGAGCGCAACGCCGTGCCGCCGGCCGCGATGGAATGGGCGCAGCACGTGCTCAAGGGCGCATGATCGCGGGTCTATAAGACCATGTTGCAGGGTTTGAGACTGCGTGGTTTATTTTGAACTAATGCTCTCCGGGTCGATGAAGACGGGAGACAATGGTATACCGCTGTTGTTATTATCAATTTAAATCAGTCATCCAAATTGCCGGGAAGTTGGCCAACGCGTCGGATCAAGACACTTCAGCAGTCCGATCGAACAGCTTTACAACTCCTTACGCAATTTCATCTATATCTGAAGCCATTGCCGGACTATGCTATTTTGAGGCTCTCATATGTTTAAAGTGTATGCTTGCATAGCCGATGCGCACGATTTGAAACTTGTTGGCCTGGCCGCCATCGTTTGCGCTCTGGCCTCGTTCGCCGCGATCAACTTGTTGCGTCACGCACGAAAATCAAGCGGCCACATGCGTGATGTCTGGCTCGCAGTATCCGCCATATCGACCGGATTTGGCATTTGGGCAACGCACTTCATTGCGATGCTGGCATTCACGCCAGGAATCCCGAGCGGCTATAATGCCGCTCTGACCATGCTGTCGCTTGTCGCGGCGATCCTGTTGACCGGCGCGGGTCTTTTTGTCGCTGTAGTTCCAAACTGGCGGCATGGGCAATGGGTCGGCGGCGCCATCGTCGCGGGCGGTATTGCGGCGATGCACTACATCGGCATGGCCGCGTTTGAGATCGAGGGGACCATCTCATGGGACCCCGTTCTTGTTGTTGCATCGATCGTGTTGGGCGGGTTGCTCGGTGCAGTTGCGCTTCCGGTCGGACTTCATGGCAAGGAAGAAAAGTGGAAGATCGGCGGCGCCGTTCTTCTGACGCTCGCCATCTGCAGCCATCACTTCACGGCAATGGGCGCCGTATCGATTGTTCCCGATCCGACGATCATGGTTTCGCACACTGCGCTGCCCGCCGGCTGGCTTGCGATCGGTGTAGCGCTTGCGAGTTTCGTTATTATCGGGCTCGCGCTGGCCGGTGTTGTGCTGGATATCCGGGATAAGCGCCGGTCGGAACTCGAGGTCGACCGAATGCGCGATCTCGCCAATGCATCGGTCGAAGGCCTTCTCGTTTGCGACGGAGACACGATTGTTTCCGTCAACACCAGTTTTGCTCATTTGACCGGATTGTCAGCGGACGATCTCGTTGGCGCACGGCTTGAGAGCTGTTTTCCGGACAAGGTCGCGCGGACGAGGCTGTTGTCCAGTTCGAGCCAGTTGGTCGAAACCAGCCTGTGCCGGCTTGATGGCTCCGTAGCCCCCGTCGAGCTGATATTGAGGCCCATCATTTTTGCGGGCAGGCCGCACCATGTCATCGCGGTTCGCGATCTGCAGGCGCGCAAGGAGGCGGAAGATCATATCCATTATCTTGCGCATCATGATCTTCTGACAGCGCTTCCCAATCGCGGCCACTTCAATGCCCGGATCGACGAGGAAATCGCTGCGTTGAGCGGCGGCCAAAGTTTGGCGGTGCTCTGTCTCGATCTCGACAGATTCAAGGAAGTGAACGATCTGTTCGGCCATGCGGCAGGCGACAATGTCCTTCAGACGGTTGCCCAGCGCGTTACGGCGGTGTTGGCGGATCGTCAGGTGATGGCGCGCCTGGGCGGTGATGAATTTGCCATTCTGATACCGGGAATTACGAACCCTGCCGTAGCAAGCCGGCTGGCCGAGACCATTCTGGAAGCGCTGCGCGTTAAAAGCGATACTCCGGAAACCAACAGCATTTCAACCAGCATTGGCATCGCGCTCTATCCCGATGATGCGGTGGACCGCGAAACGCTTCTTATTCATGCCGACACGGCTCTCTATCGCGCCAAGGCGGAAGGTCGCAACACTTATCGCTTCTTCGAAGCCAAGATGGGTGCGGAAGTCCGAGAGCGACGGATGATCGAACATGATTTGCGTCATGCGATTGCTCGGGAAGAAATGCGCCTCGTCTACCAGCCGCAAAAGGATATTCAGAACGGTGCGATATTCGGCTTCGAAGCTTTGTTGCGTTGGAAACATCCGCTGCGGGGCGAGATCGCACCCGACGTTTTTATTCCGATTGCCGAGGAAAGCGACGCGATCATAGACATCGGGCTTTGGGTGCTTCGAACGGCCTGCAGCGAGGCCGCTACCTGGACCAAGCCGTTGATGGTTGCCGTCAATGTTTCGGCGGTACAGCTATACAATACGAATTTCGTCAGCGAGGTGCATCAGATCTTGCTTGATACGGGTTTGCCGCCGCGCAGGCTGGAACTCGAAATTACGGAAACGGCGCTGGTGCGCGACTTTAACCGGGCACTGGTGGTGCTTCGGTTGATCAAGACGCTGGGTATTCACATTGCCATGGATGATTTTGGCACTGGCTATTCGTCGCTTTCGAACCTCCGGGCTTTTCCCTTCGACAAGATCAAGATCGACGGTTCATTCGTCAAGGCGGTCAATTCCAACGACCAGTCGGCGACAATTGTCCGAGCCGTATTGGGTTTGGGTCGCGGGCTTGGTCTGCCGGTTCTGGCCGAAGGCGTCGAGACCAGTGCGGAGATGAAGTTTCTACGGGACGAGCACTGCCAGGAAGTGCAGGGTTATTTTGTTGCGCGCCCAGCCGACATTGCCAGCTTTCGCAGCCTGACGCATGGCGATGTTCAGGCGGATGTGGTTCACGACCTATCGGCGACGCGGGCACAGCGGGCCTAGCACGTTCTTCCTTCTCCGGTTCACGGGAAATCCGGCCTTCGCATCGCGAGGGTCGGATGAGGGCTAGAGCATCGTACGAAAAAGTGGATGCCGGTTTTTCGTAAAAACGATGCGACATCAAAGAATCTAGAGCATCGGGCGATTCCGAAGGAACGCACGATACTCTAGACGCCGCCCGCCATATCCCCTTGGCTGCGCATCGCCCAGCCGATCGTGCGCGTCTCGATCAGGGTCGCGATCGTATACATCGTCACGCTCATTGCCGCCGTCACCACCAGGCCGGCGAAGACGAGCGGCACTTCGAAGCGGCTTGAGGCGACGATCATCAGATGACCGATTCCGCTCTGTCCCGCAACGGTTTCCGCCAGAATGCTGCCGAGGAAAGATGACGTGATCGCGATCTTCAGGCTGGCGAAATAATACGGCATGGCGCGCGGCAGGCCGACCTTGCGGACGATCTTCAGCGGGCTGGCGCCGAGCGCCCGCAGCACGTCGCGCAATTCCGGCTCGACGGTTGCTATGCCAGCCGCCACATTGACGGTGATCGGAAAGAAGCTGATCAGGAACGCCGTGATGATCGCCGGCGCCGTGCCGATGCCGAACCAGATGACGAGGATCGGCACCACCGCGACTTTCGGAATGCTGTTGAAGGCGATCAGCAGCGGGTAGAGTCCGTGATAGACCAGCGTCGATGAACCGACGATCACGCCGAGCGTCAAGCCCAGCAGATTGGCCAGCGCAAAGCCGACCAAGGTCGTCTTCAGCGTCTGGCCCGCATTCATGATGATGGGGTTCCACCACTTCGAAATACTCGCCGCGACGATGCTTGGCGCCGGCAGCACGAATTCGGGAATGTCGAAAACGCGCACCACGATTTCCCACAGCACGACCATTCCGGCGATGACGAGCCAGGGCAGGATGCGCATCAGCCGCTTCCTGCGCACCGCGGCGGCGACAATGGCAGCGTCGCGGGCGAAGTCCTCATCCTGCATCGGATCGTCGGTCTTGGTGGCTCTGATGTCGCCGGCGAAGGTTGCGGCTGCCTCAATGTGCATGCGCCATCTCCTCGCCCTGGCGCGCCCGGTCGATATGCCCGCGCAGGTCTTGAACCAGATCTTGGAAATATGGCGTATAGGTCATCTCGGTCGTACGCGGACGCGGCAGTTCAACCTTGCGTTCGATCATGATGCGGCCCGGCCGCGACGTCATCACCAGAATACGGTCCGCCAGAAACGCCGCTTCGCGCAGATCGTGGGTGACGAGGATGACGGTCGGCTTGCGCACCATCCACAAATTCTGCAGCACGCTCCACAGGTCCTCGCGGGTGAAGACGTCGAGTGCCGCGAAGGGCTCATCCAGCATCAGCAATTGCGGCTGATGGATGAGCGCGCGGCACAGCGAGGCACGCTGCTGCATGCCGCCTGACAATTGCCACGGGTTCTTCGCCTCAAAGCCCTTCAGGCCGACCAGTTCGAGAAGCTCGAAACATTGCTTTTCATAGGAAGCCCTGTCCCGCCGCAGTTTCCCGGCATGAGGCTCCACCACTTCGAATGGCAGCATGACGTTGTTGAGAATGCTGCGCCACGGCAGCAGGGTCGGATTCTGGAACGCCATGCCGGCGATCGACAGCGGCCGGTCGACCTCTTTGCCAGCGACAATGACCGAGCCGGAACTGGCCGGCCACAGGCCCGTCACCAGGCGCATGAGCGTCGATTTTCCGCATCCCGATGGGCCGACGACGGCGACGAATTCTTCGCGCTCGACGGTGAGCGAAGCATTGCGCAGCGCCAGGGTGCCGCCGGAGCCGTTGTAGCGCATCCACACGCGATCGATTTCGACGAACGGCCGTTCCTTCATCATCTCATCCTTGCTCGGTCTGACGTCAGACCATGCGTATGCTTTGCGCCGGCAGATAGGCGTCCGTGTAGACGCGCTCTTTCGTCAACCGCTTCGGTAGATTGTAAGCCTCTTCGATGGTGCGGATGCACAATTCCAGCCGCGCCGGATCGACGGTGGAAAGACCTTGTTCCTTCATGGCTTTGCCCATCGGCAAAATCTGCTTGAGGTAGGCCACCCGTTCGGTCTCAATCTTGAGATCGGTGAGCGGCTCGACCTCGGTCAGCACTTTCAATGAGTCCGTCGCATCGCGATAATAATCGATATAGCCGCGGAACAGCCCGGTCAGCGCCGCTTTCAACGCGGCCGGGTTCTTTTCCGCAAATTTGCGCGACGCCACATAGCAATTCGAATAGAGATCAAGGCCGGCATCGCGATAGAAGAAGATGCGTTGGTCCGGCAGGTCCATGCCCAGACGTTTCAAGCTCAGCGCCGTGCTCGATGCATTGCCCGTGACGCCCATTGCGCGTTTTTGGACGAGCATTGGTTCGCGCAATTCGAGCGAGACGGAAATCCAGTTCACCTTGCTGACGTCGATCCCGGCGAAGCGTGCATAGGCAGGAAACAACTGCCGTCCAACGTCGGATTCCGGCGCGGCCAGCGTGCTGCCTTCGATGTCCTTTGGCGTCTTGATTGGCCCGTCGGCGCGGACCGTCATCGCCACCTGGTTGGTGTCTTCAAGGATGGACACTATCACCAGATCGGAGTCCGGATTCTCGGCCATGAATTTGAGCGTCGCGCTCATCTCGCCGGTGCCGAGATCGAAGACGCCGCCGGCGATATCAACGGGGACGCGGCCGGACCCGAAGCCACGCGAGACCGTCACATCGACGCCGGCTTCACGGAAATAACCCATTTTCTGCGCGCGCAGCATGTAGGACTGGCCGCCCTGGAAAGCCCAGCCGGCGGTGAAGCGCACTTTCGGCAGGGTCTGCGCGCGCGCAATCCACGGCATGCCGATAACGGCTGCCGATCCGATCAATGCGCTGCGTCTGGTCAAACGCTGTATCATGGTCAACTCCGATCAAAAGGCGGCGCCCAGCAGGGCAGACTTGAAAAGATTATTCTCCGGCGAGGCGCACCTCTACGAGAGCGCTTAGGCCGCCCGTCTTCCGCAACTCGTCGCAGAACGTCCGTATCTTCTTGCGCATCAGAAGACCGGGACGATCGCTGGCCATATGCTCCTCATCGTCTTCGCTGGCGTCGAGCGGCACGTCCGGGTCTGTCGATTCAAGGATGAGTTTGTCTTCCAGCGTCACTCTGCGGTCGAAGGCGA
>JAQGJO010000373.1 GCA_028290595.1 Hyphomicrobiales bacterium
GCGACGACTTCGTGCTCGCCACCAAATTCTCGCAAGGCGCGACGCCCAAGCACGGCATTCTGGCCACCGGCAACAGCCGCAAGGCGATGATCGCCTCGCTGGAAGCCAGCCTGAAGCGATTGAAGACCGATCGCGTCGATCTTTACTGGGTGCATTACGCCGATGGCGTGACGCCGACCGAGGAAATTCTTCGCGCCTTCGACGACCTCGTGCGCAGCGGCAAGATTCTTTACGCTGGTCTTTCCGACTTTCCGGCCTGGCGTGTCGCGCGTGCGGCAACGATTGCCGAACTGCGCGGATCGGCGCCGATCGTCGGTCTGCAGGTCGAGCACAGCCTGGTCGAGCGCACCACGGAACATGACCTGTTGCCAATGGGACAGGCCCTGGGCCTCGGTATCGTGGCCTGGTCGCCGATCGGCGGCGGCATGCTCACCGGCAAATACCGCCTCGGCGAGAAGGGCAGGGCCGAAGGGCTCGGCGGCCGCGTCTTCCAGCCGGAAGACAGCGCGCAACGCACGGCGATCCTCGATGCGGTGATTGCGACGGCAAAAGAAATCGAAGCAACGCCGGCGCAGGTCGCCATCGCCTGGGTTGCGTCCAAAGGTTCGCTGCCGATCATTGGTCCGCGCACGCGCGCGCAGCTCGATGACAATCTTGCCGCGACGCAGGTCAATCTCTCGCCGGCTCAACTCGCGCGTCTCGATGAGGTGAGCGCCATCGCGCCGGTCTTCCCTCATTCGATGCTCGAAGCAGCAGCAAACCGCCAGCGTGTCACCGGCGGCAAATTCGACGCGCTCGATCAGCCGCTGGTTCCGGTCGCGTAACCCGAAGGAGTTTTCCCATGTCTGCTTCCGATCCTGTTGTCATTGTCTCCGCTGTCCGCACGCCGCTTGGCCGCTTCCAGGGCGATCTCTCGCCGTTGACCGCACCGGCGCTGGGCGCGCATGTCATTCGCGCCGCGCTCGAACGCGCGCAGCTTGCGCCGGACAGGATCGATGAAGTGTTCATGGGCTGCGTGCTTCCGGCAGGCCAGGGCCAGGCCCCGGCGCGGCAGGCCATGCGCAGCGCCGGCCTGCCCGACGCCGTCGGCGCGACGACGATCAACAAGGTCTGCGGCTCCGGCATGAAGGCGACCATGATCGCCCATGATCTGCTGCTTGCCGGTTCCGCCGACATCGTGGTTTCGGGCGGCATGGAATCCATGTCGAACGCGCCGTACCTGCTGGCCAAGGCACGCGGCGGTTACCGCGTCGGCCACGACCGGATTTTCGACCACATGATGCTCGATGGCCTGGAGGACGCTTATGAGGCCGGCCGGTCGATGGGCGACTTCGGCGAAGCCGCGGCGCAGGCCTATCAATTCACGCGCGAGGATCAGGACGCCTATGCGGTCGAGACGCTGACACGGGCGCGGACTGCGATTGCCGAAGGCGCGTTTGCTGCCGAGATCGCAGCCGTTACGGTTCCCGCCAAGGGTGGTGATAAAATCGTCGATACGGACGAACATCCGTTGAAAGTCTCACCGGAGAAAATTCCGGGCCTGCGCCCGGCCTTTCGCAAGGACGGCACAATCACTGCGGCAAGCGCCTCGGCCAATGCGGATGGTGCGGCAGCATTGGTGCTGATGCGGCGTTCGACGGCCGAACGGGAAGGCCTGCCGATCCTCGCCGAGATCAAGGCGCATGCGACGCACAGCCAGGAGCCGGCCTGGTACACGACTGCGCCGATCCCCGCCATCCGCAAGCTGCTCGACAAAACCGGCTGGAGCGTCGGCGATGTCGACCTCTTCGAAATCAACGAAGCCTTCGCCGTCGTGGCGATGGCGGCGGCCAAGGATCTCGCAATTCCTGCAGCGCGGCTCAACGTCAACGGCGGCGCCTGCGCGCTTGGCCATCCCATCGGCGCCACCGGCGCGCGGCTGGTCGTGACATTGCTTCATGCGCTAGAGCGGCGCGGCTTGAAGCGTGGCGTTGCGGCGCTGTGCATCGGCGGCGGCGAAGCGACGGCCATCGCGATCGAGCGGGGGAATTGATATTGTCAAAGTTGATCGACGCCATTCCGCAAATTTTCTACGCGAAAATAGGACCTTAGCCTCCCCAATCTGTGCTATGGACATCGAAGCTTTTTACATTGCCAACCGGCGCAGCTAGAAGCATGGCGCTGCGCGAGACGAGGTCGAGCGCACCCAAGCCGGTTGGATGGAAAATTCTTCAAGAGGGGCACATGTCGGTCAAGGCTTTGCGGGTTGGAATTGTAGGCGGTGGAATCGGTGGGCTTGCCGCAGCCAATGCGCTGCATCAGCGCGGCTGCGATGTGACGGTCTTCGAACAGGCGTCTGTGCTGGGCGAAGTCGGCGCCGGCGTTTTCGTTTATCCCAACAGCCTGCGTCAGCTTGAACACATGGGCTTTGGCGAACAGCTTAAAAAGGTCGGCGGCAAAGTCGGAACGACCTCGGCCTATTATCGTATGGACGGCAGCGTTGTCGGCCCGATCCTGACGACGGATTCAACCGGCTGGAACGGCATGTACGGCATGCATCGCGCCGATCTGCTCTCGACCTTGCAGAACGGCCTTCCTGCCGATCGCATCCGTCCCGGCCATCGCTGCATCGGCTTCAAGCAGGATGAAACCGGCGCGACGCTCGAATTCGCCAACGGCAATGTTTTTGAGTTCGACGTGGTTGTTGCCTGTGACGGCATCCAATCGGTGCTGCAGAAATATGTCGTCGAGCCGCAGCCGCCCGAATATGCCGGATGCCGCGCCTACCGCGGTCTGCTCGAAAGCGACAAGGTGCCCGGCTGGGATGTCGAGGCGCATCAGGTCTGGATGGGCGACGGCAAGCACTTCATGGTGTTTCCAGTGCGCAGCGGCAAGCTTCTCAACTATGTCGGCTTCGTGCCGACCACCAATGCGACGGCTGAATCATGGTCGGCCGTGGGTGATCGCGACGAACTCGCGGCCTCCTTCGCTGGCTGGGATCCGCGCGTAACGGATCTGCTCTCCAAGGTCGAGACCTGCTTCTGGTGGGGGCTTTACGATCGCCGGCCGTTGAAGGGCTGGACCAATGGGCGGCTGGTGCTGTCGGGTGATGCGGCGCATGCGATGCTGCCGCATCTGGGCCAGGGCGCCAATCAGGCGGTCGAGGACGCAGTCGCGCTGTCGATCTTCCTGGAAGAGCGGCACTCTGCCGATGTGCCCGCGACCCTGAAGCGCTACGAGGCGTTCCGTCGCGAACGCACCGATGTGGTGCAGGCGGAAGCGCGCAAGAACGGGCTGCGTTATAATTCGAAATACGAAAGCCTCGAACAACGCGATCGCGAGATCGCCAACTCGGCCAGCCTGCGCAAGTGGATGTACGACTATGATGTCGCGCAAGAAGCCCGATCGATCGTGAACGCCTGAGGCGCTGCTGCCTCAGCGCGATCCGCCGTTGACCGAGATGATCTGACCACTGATCCAAGACGTCGCTTCCGAAGCCAGGAAGAGCACGGCATTGGTCACGTCGCCGGGCGTTCCGACCCGGCGCATGAACGTGTTCTGCAGGTGATCGTGTTTTGCCGCGGCAGGCATTTCGTCCCAAATACGCTTCGTATAGGGCGACGCTGGGATGAAGCCTGGCGCGACGCTGTTGACGGTGATGCCGAACTCGCCCAGTTCGGCCGCCATCTGTCGCGTCAGGCCGACGATCGCGTGCTTGGTTGACGTGTAGGGATGGATTTTGGTGCGCGAGGCGGCGATGCCGGCGCCCGAACTGATGTTGATGATGCGGCCTTTGCCAGCGCGCTTCATGGCGGGAACAGCAGCGCGGCAGACGGCGAAGGTGCCGTCGACGTTCACCGCGAAAATACGGTCCCACTCATCGTAGGAGACGTCTTCGAGCAACTTGGGCGATGTCGCTAGAGTGCCGCCGGCATTGTTGATCAGAATGTCGATGGCGCCGCCGGCCGATGCTTCGACTTCGGCGATCCAGTCCTTGACCTGGGCGCGATTGGTGACGCTGACGACCTTCGTCACAGCGCCCAGCGCTTCGGCCTCTTTCATCCCCTCGGCCCTGATGTCGGAACAATAGACCCTGGCGCCGCGCGCGGTGAAAGCCTTGACAAAATCCTGGCCGAACCCGCCGGCAGCGCCGGTGATGGCGACGACCTTGCCTTCGAAAGTTTTATCCATGATCGATCCGATGCAGTTGCGTCACCAGCAATAGTCGCGCGTCGACGGCGGCGTCCAGACGCCCGCCTTCTGCAGATCAGCGAGGACGGGGGCAAGATGCTTGGCCTCCTGCGCGCCCCAGAGCAGCATGCGCATCGCCAGGCCGCGGCCGTTGCCGTTGCGATAGAGTTCGACAATCTGTTCGGCGACTTCCGCGGGTGTGCCGACCAGGTTCATCA
>JAQGJO010000391.1 GCA_028290595.1 Hyphomicrobiales bacterium
GGCGCCACGGTGCGGGGCCTGAAGGTCATCATCCCGGTCGATTGCAATCCGGGCAGCAGCGTCTATGAGGAGCAGGCCGCTCTTTTCAGCATGGTCAACGGACCCGGCACAGCCGCCAATCTGACGGCGACCCGGCTGTCGATGATCAAGATCGATTAGATTGCACCTATCAGTCGCGCATGACGAAGAGCGCGATTTTCCAGGCCTCGCCCTCGCGGGCGAAGCAAAGGCCTGATGGCGCCAGTTCGTTGAGGCCGACCTGATCGGAATAGCCCAGGCCGCCCTTGGGCAGAGCGATGGCGTACCAGCCGTCGGGCACGTTCTCTGCCAGATCGGTCATGAACGGGGCGATCTGGCCGGGGGGCAGGCGCAGGACTTCCGGCGCGTTTTCGTCCGGCTTGGTGCGCAGGATGATCTCTTCCGTGGTGACGCGCAGGTTTTCGCGTTGAATGCCTGAGGCACGCACGGCGGTTGTCGCTTTGGTGCGATCGAAGATCGGCCATGCCGGCAGGCAGGCGAGGCCCTGAACATCGGGATGCGCGCCGATGGAATCAGCCTCCAGCGCCGCTGCCAATTGGCCGGTGACGGTCTCTGTTCTGACTGCGTCGGTGATTTCGGCTTTCGGCATGTCGCCGCAGCACAGGCCCTGGCGCAGACGCTCGGCAGGCGGCAAGGATTGCGGCGTCTGGCGGACGCCGCGCTTGCCGGGTGCGCAGGCGGCCAGTGGATCGGCCGGGCAGGAGATGACGGCGACATTGGCGGACAGCGCCGCGAAGACGGGATCAAGATTGCTGTTGCCGACGCTTTCCTTGAGTTGGGCGACCAGCGCCGTCAGGGCCGGATCGGCAGCGGCGGTGCGATTATAGGTGACAGGCACCTGCTGATAGGGACGCGGCGTTTGCGCGGCCGCAGGTACGGTGAGCGCAAGCAGCGCACAGCCCATCGACCATTTATGCCACGCGCGCATCACGGCTTGCTCCAGTCCGGCGTGCGTTTCTCGATGAAGGCGCAAATGCCTTCCGCAGCGTCGGGATGCAACATGTTCTCGACGATGACGCGGGTGGTGAAGGCATAAGCCTCCGCCAACGGCATTTCGAGCTGGCGCACGAAGGCGCGTTTGCCGAGTCTGATGGTGGACGCGGGCTTGGCGGCAATCTTGCGGCCGAGTTCGATCGCGCCGGCCAGTGCTTCGCCTCGCGCGACGACACGATTGACGAGACCGATGCGCGCCGCCTCCTGGGCATCGGTCAAATCGCCGGTCAGCAGCAGCTCCATGGCATGCTTGCGCGGCACATTGCGCGACAAGGCGACCATGGGCGTCGAGCAGAACAGACCGATATTGACGCCGGGTGTGGCGAATTGCGCATCTTCTCCAGCGATTGCGAGATCGCAGGCCGCCACGAGCTGGCAGCCGGCCGCGGTAGCGACGCCTTCGACCGCGGCGATGACAGGCTGCGGCAGGGCGGTGATGGCCTGCATTATCGCCGCGCAATTGGAAAATGTCCTGGTGAAGAAGTCACGGCCGCCGTCATCGTCGTCGCGATGGGCCGTCAGTTCTTTGAGATCGTGGCCGGCGCTGAAGGCTGGGCCTTCGGCCGCGATCACCACGGCGCGTATGCTTGCGTCCGCGGCGATTTCATCCAGCGCTGTCTGCAGCGCGGCAATGGCAGCAAGCGACAGCGCATTGCGGCGCTTCGCATCGCACAAGGTCAGCACCGCCACCGGACCCTCGTTCGCGCGGCGAAGCGTGGAAGCAAGATCTGCAACGGGAGATGAAACGCTCAATTCAGTCCTTCGAAGCTTCCGCTGGTGTTTGCCAATCTAGTGCAGGACGCAGGGCGAAGCCATTGGCGAAAGCGGCACGCCGGGTTAATCAGCCATTCGGAGCAAATCAAACGGAGGGGAGCGCTCGAATGAACCTGACGGAGCTCAATGCTTTCATCGCCCGTCACTTTCCCCAAGTCGACATTGGCTCTGCATTTCGGCTCGAAAGCGTCGGGCGGGGCTCGGCTGTCCTGCGCCTGGTCTATGGGGAGCGGCACCTGCGGCCGGGTGGGACCATTTCCGGACCAGCCATGTTCACGCTGGCCGATCTGGCGATCTATATGGCGATCCTGGGAGAAATCGGCGTCGGCGACGATCCGGAGCGGGCCAATATGAGCGCCGGCGCCCTGTCGGTGACGACCAACCTTAACATTAATTTCCTGCGCAAGCCGGGACCGGTCGACCTGATCGGTGAGGCCAAGCTGATGAAGCTTGGCCGCAGACTGGCGGTCGGCGAGGTCTGGATGCGCAGTGAAAACAATGCCGAACCGGTGGCGCACGCGACCGCGACCTACTCCATTCCGCCAGTCTAGCTACAGTTTCAGGCCGGCTTTTTGACGCGAAATTAGGCCAAAATGCCAATGTTTGCGGCATTTTATCTCATCAGCCGGGACTCAATTTGGCCGATGCGCCGTCACATTCCGGTGTTATGTTGGGGCAGGTCAGAGGAGGTCCCCTCGATCGAATTTGACCAGACCCGGACGGGGAATCAGGCCCCCGTTCGGGTCGCTTTATTTTCACCCTCGAAAAATTGATCGCTTTGCCGATTGCTGCGACTGCTTCGATTGCGCAGTTTGGTGGCACGCGCGAGGGGCGCGACGAGGGAACATCATCATGAACAGATCGACGATGATCGCGCTGGCGATCACGGCACTGACGACGTCGAGTGCTGCAACAGCGAACGCGCAGGGACTGATCGTCGCGCGTCGCATGCCGGCGATGCTGGCCAATGAAGTCGTGGGCGGCGCCGTCGAGGCCTGCGCGAAAATGGGCCATGCGGTGACGGCCGTCGTCGTCAATCTCGATGGCGTGCGGCAGGCAGTCTTGCGCGGCGACGGCGCATCGATCCACACATTCGACAGCTCCTATATGAAGGCCTATACCGCCGCCGCCTATCGTAGCGACACAGTCGATCTGGTCGAGCGGCTGAAGGGGCAGCCGAGCAATCTGCAGTTGCGGCTGCCGAATGTGGTGCTGGCCCAGGGCGGCATTGTCATCAAGGCCGGCGATGAGGTGATCGGCGCGGTCGGCGTCGGCGGGGGGCCCGGCGCGAACATCGACACGACCTGCGCGCGCGCTGGTGTGGCGAAAGTGCAGGATCGCCTGAAGTAAGCCCTTCTAAACTTTGAAATGCATCCCACGCCCCTCATCCTGAGGAGCCTGCGGAGCAGGCGTCTCGAAGGACGGGGGGAGGAGCGAGGCTGACGCCCTCGTCCTTCGAGACGCGCCTTTCAGGCGCTCCTCAAGGATGAGGGCTTCTTTCTCCACAGATGCCTTGCCAACAATCCCCAAACATTATGCCTCACCTCCACTGGTATGGTGCGGACGCGCGATTCGGCGCGCATTTTACAGGTCGGAGCGGGCATTGAGCGGATTTCCCTATCGCAAGGCGCATGTCATCGGCATCGGCGGCGTCGGCATGAGCGCCACCGCGAAACTGCTGCGCGACAATGGCCTTGCCGTGACGGGCTCGGACGAGGCCGTCTATCCGCCGATTTCGGACGTGCTGAAGCGCGACGGCCTCGATTATCGCACGCCCTATGCAGCGGCGAATATCCCGGCCGACGCCGATCTCATCGTCATCGGCAAGAACGCCAGGCTGGTGCGGGCCACCAACGACGAAGTGCGCGCGGCCGAGGACAGCGGCGCGACAATCATGTCATTCGCCGAAGTGCTCGGGCATTTGTCGGAGGGCAAGACCGCGGTTGTTGCCGCCGGTTCGTTCGGTAAGACGACCAGCGTGTCGCTGCTGGCGCACGCGCTGTCGGAGGCTGGCCTCGATCCCTCGTTCATGATCGGCGCCGTGCCGCTGTCGCCGCCGATGGCCGCGCATGCGGGCAAGGGTGACCTGTTTCTGCTGGAGGGCGATGAATATCCCTCGTCAAACACCGACAACCGTTCGAAATTCCTGCATTATCATCCTTCGCATGTTCTGCTGACGCCGCTGGCGCATGACCATGTGAATGTGTTTCCGACCATCGAGAGCTATCTGGCGCCCTTCACTCAGTTGATCGACATGGTCGATGCCAGGGGCAAGGTGCTCGCCTCTACCAGCGGCGAGCTAAGCGGCCGGTTTCTCGCCAGCGTTCAACGGCCCGTTATTACCTATGGCATTTCGCGCGGCGATTGGCAGGCGCGCGACATCGTCTGGGGCGAGCGCACGCGCTTTGCCATTGTCGAGGGTGACCGCGAGGTGGCGCGCATTGAGACCGGCCAGCTTGGCATCCATAATATCGAGAACATGCTCGGCGTCGGAGCGTTTCTGGTCGGGCAGGGCTTTGTCAGCGCCAGGCAATTCGCCGATGCCATGGCCTCGTTCAAGGGCATCAAGCGGCGGCTCGACCGCAAGTCCGACCAAACGCGGATTCCGATCTTCGAGGGCTTCGGCTCCTCCTACGACAAGGCGAAAAGCGCCATCGCGGCGATGAAGCAGCATTTCGGCGATCGCAAGCTGGTCGTCATTTTCGAGCCGCACACGTTTAGCTGGCGTAACCGTGCGACCATGCACTGGTACGACGATGTGTTCGACGGCGCGGCGAAAACCTTCGTCTGGCATCCGGCCGAGCAGGGCTCCGGCACCCACGAACAGGTGACGCAGGCCGATATCGTCGCGCATGTCCGCGCGGCGGGCTTTGACGTGGAGGCGATCGACGCGCGCGAAGCCGCCGTCGAGGCGATCGGCAGAAGCATCGACGACAAGGCCG
>JAQGJO010000409.1 GCA_028290595.1 Hyphomicrobiales bacterium
CGTGTCGCGGAATTCGTTTCCGTCGATCGACAAATCCTTGGCAGACTTCATTGCCTACATCTCTATTCTGGGAAACAGCGCATCGAATTTCTGGCGATGGCGCAGATGAGACGGTCGCCCCATCTGCGCCACCGATGCCTTAGCAGTAACGGAGACCTACCACTTCGAGGCTTTAGCTTCAGCATCGATCGTCGCGTCGTCGAACTTGTTGACGTCGGCGATGAATTTGTTGGTGTAGGAGGCGCGCATTTCCGCTGTGCCGCCCAATGACTCGACCGAGTACTTCAGGATGTTGTCCCAGCCGGCGTCAACATTCTCGCCCCACTTGCGGCCCGGCGTCTTCGCCATGCGCGACGCGCGGGATTTGTAGACGTTGATCGAGTCGGCGAAGGTCTTCGGCGTGACTTCCTGCGGCTTGGTCGCCGGGTACATGGCCCAGTGATTGCGCACGGTGGCTTCCGGGTTGGCCAGCGAGAAGGCGGTTGCCTTGGCGAGGCCGCGCAGGAACTTGGTCACGACTTCCGGGTGGTTCTTGACCATGTCTTCATTGGTGATGATGACATTGCCCGGCATTGTCGAGAGCCAGGGCGGATCGATCTTGGTGAACTTGAAGCCGGTGTTCTCGAACGCCGAGACGACCGTATCCCAGGCCGCCCAAGCCGAAATCTCCTTCTGGCGAATCGCGCTCGCCGCCGAGGCACCGAGGCCGACCGAGATGTACTTGACATCCTTGTCAGGATCGAGCCCGGCATCCTTCACAGCCGAACGGACATAAGGCAGCGTGCCGGACGCAAACTCCGGCATGCCGATGGTCATGCCCTTGAGGTCTTTGAAGCTCTTGATCTTGTCGTCGGTGACGACAGTCTCGTAGATCGGCGTTGACATCGAGTAGATGGCGATGATCGGCAGGCCCTTCTGGCGGGCGATCAACAAGGTCTCGGGGCCCGCCGTCGCGAACTGAACCGCGCCGGTGGCGATCTGCTGGATGCCGAGCATCGAACCATTGAGGCCGATGACGCTCACATCGAGCCCTTCCTTCTTCCAGTACTCCATGCCGAGCGGCACCGAGGACTGGGCGGCGTTGCCGACCGAGATGTTGGTCGTCGTCAGCGCATAGACGTATTTCTCTTGCGCCTGGGCGCCGATCGCGCTCCCAAGTACCGCGCTGGCCGCCACGGACATAGCCGCCAAAGACTTCAGCTTCCCAAACATTGATCCCACTCCTTCGTTGTTTATGACGCTTTCGAAAACTGGCTTCGGCTAGACGGCCGCTTGCCAGAACAGGACGCGCTTTTGGATGGCGCGCATGATCGTGCTCAAGGTCAGGCCGAACAGGCCGAGAATGACGAGGACCGCGAAGATGAGCGCGACGTTGAACTGGACGTTGGCCTCGAGGATCAGGTTGCCGAGGCCGGCGCGCGAGCCGACGAACTCGCCGACGATCGAGCCGAGAATGGCGAACACCACCGAAACGTTAAGCCCCGCGAAGATGAACGGCAGCGCGTTCGGCAGTTGCACCTTGCGGAAAGTCTCCCAGCGCGTCGCCTGCAGCGAGCGCATCAAATCGAGCTTGCCCTGATCGCAGGAGCGCATGCCGACAATGGTATTGACCAGGACCGGGAACAGCGCCGACAGCATGACGATGATGATCTTCGACTGGATGCCGTAGCCGGCCCAGACGATAATCAGCGGCGCGATCGCTACCTTCGGCAGAGTCTGGATCGAGATCACCCACGGATAAACGACGATGTCGAGAATGCGGAACTGGGTCACCAAGGTGCCGATCACCACGCCGACGACGGCGGCAATGGCAAAGCCGGTCAAGGTCTGAAACGCAGTGAAGCCAAAATGATAGATCAGGATGCCCGAGGCAATGCCGCGATAGAGCGACACGCCGACCTCCGACGGCGGCGGCAGGATGTAGTTCGGCACCGCGAACACCCGCACCGAGATTTCCCAGAACGCGATCAGCAGCACAAAGCCGGTGATCGACAGCAGGCGGGCGTGCCGCTCGATCCCCTTCTTGCGCGGCTTGTTCAACGGTTTGGTGGATGGCCGGATCTGGCCGTGAGCATCCGGGGCAGTCGTCGTCACGGTGGTCATTCCAGCATCTCCTTTCGCGAAACGGGAACAGGCATCGAGAACTAGGCTTCGTTCAATTGCCGTCGAAGCTTGCGCGTGTATTCGCCGAAAGCCTGTTCGCTCATCATGTCGAGCGTGCGCGGCCGCGGCAGGTCGATCGTGACGTCATCGACAATGCGGCCGGGGCGCGGCGTCATGACAATGACGCGGTCGCTCATGAACACGGCTTCGGTGATCGAATGGGTAATCATGAACACGGTCTTCTTGGCCGCCGCCCAGATCTTCAACAGTTCGATGTTCATGACTTCGCGGGTCAGCGCGTCGAGCGCGCCGAACGGCTCGTCCATCAGCAGCACGGCCGGGTCGTGCACCAAAGCGCGCGCGATCGCCGCGCGCTGACGCATGCCGCCGGACAGCTCCGACGGGTAACGCCCTTCGAAACCGGCAAGGCCGACGAGATTGACCAGCCACTTGGCCCGCTCCAGCGAACTCTTGCGGTCGAGCTTGAGCACTTCGGCGGGCAGCATGACGTTGTCGAGAATGGTGCGCCACGGCAGCAGATTGGCGTCCTGAAACACGATGCCGATGTCGCGGCTCGGACCGGAATGGGCGCGCCCACCAATGGTGACGCGGCCGCCATATTCCATCTCAAGCCCGGCGATAATGCGCATCAAGGTGGTCTTGCCGCAGCCCGACGATCCGATGACCGAGGCGAACTGCCCATCGGCGATCGACAGATCGACCCGCTTGAGCGCCTCGACCGTCTCGCCCGACGCCGTATCGAAAGTCTTGGTGATGCCTTCAAGAACCATGAAATCGGCAGCCGGCGCTGCTTCGCCGACGACGCTTTGAAGACGAGGAGAAACCAAACTCATTTCATCATCCCGAATTGGCCCATCAGCAATTTGGATGCGAGCAGAACCCGCAAGAGTTGTACGGGCGCGCACCGAGGCTCCTCGTGCGCGTAGGTGGCAGCAATCACAACCTTGGTGATTGTTGATTGCCTACAGTTTCTCGCAAGCCCAACTCTGCTTGTCAAGCGTGGCGGGGCACGCGGGCGGAAACGCCGGATAATTCTGATAGTCGCGTGTCACGACCATGTCGCCGAAAAATAATGACGAGCAGGTTCGCCGATCGATCCATCGAGGAAGTCGGCGCAACCGGCCGGCATCTTTCTGCGTCGGCGCGGGACAAGAGCGTCGCCACAGTCCAGGCTCTTCCGATCGGCATCGCGCCTCAACCAGTGTTCGCCAGGACAGCGCAACGAGCGCCCGTCCAAGCTGGTATAAATTTTGCTGACCTCGCAGGGCCGGAGACACGACATGAACAAGGCGATTTCCGCGAACCACGAGCAGGCCCTGCGGGCAAACATCCGCGTGCTCGG
>JAQGJO010000414.1 GCA_028290595.1 Hyphomicrobiales bacterium
ACCGGCGCCTGGGCGGTCAACGATCCCTCCGCGACCAACGTCGCCCAGATCGTGATTTCCGGCACCAAGCGGCACACGCCTGACGGCGCGCTATCGATGCCGGCGTTCGGCAATGCCTATTCCGATGTCGAGATCGCGGCGGTCGCCAATTATGTAACGGCGCGGTTCGGCACCAAGGGCTCAAAACTGACGGCGCAGGATGTAGCGGAGCTGCGGAAACAGACGGCGGAATAGGTGTTGGCGGGTGGCGGCCTACGACCGTCATACCCGCGCATGCGGGTATCCAGTCCCGCGACGTTTCGATTCATCATCAGCGTATCTGGAATACTGGATCGCCCGATCAAGCCGGGCGATGACAGCTGCAAGGTGATGCCGTCATTGCGAGCGAAGCGAAGCAATCCACGCAAGGAAGGCAGCTGGATTGCTTCGTCGCTGCGCTCCTCGCAATGACGACAAGGCGATCAGCCTACCGTCACGCCACTTCCTCGATCACCTTGCCGTTGACACGGGTCTCGTCGTTGAGATTGTCGACCGTGACATGGGTGTCGTACCAGGTGAGGCGCGGCCGGACGCCGAAGCGCTTGGTCAGTTCGCTCACGCGCTCCTCGGTGAACCAGGCTTCCGCTGATTCACGGCTGTCCCAGAGATAGACGCCACCGGTACCGGTTTCGCCATTGAGGTAGTCCTTGCGGATCAATCCTTTTTTGGCGAGGCCGCGATAGATCGGGGCGGTCGAAGCGCCTCCCTTGATCGCCTGCTCCTCGCTGCGCTTCGGCAGATCGAATTGAACGACAACGATGCAATGGCCCATGGCTGTTCCTCGCGTGGAGGCAGCGATGCTAGCACCGGCGGGATTCGGAAGCACGGATTTCCGGGCGAGGTGGTTTCTCAAGCGCGGAATAATCGGAAAGCGGAATAGCACCCGAGATCAGGCAGCGGGTGGCGGCAGCGGTGGCGCGAGCCCGGCTTCGCGTTTGGCAAGGGGCGCCATCGCTTCGCTCATCCGCACCACGAGCTGCGCCTGTGACGGTCCGCCGAGACGCCGGCTGAGTTTAAGCAACGGTCGCTCCACCGCGATGTTGAGCAGCAAGCCCAGCGCCACAACGATAGCGCTGGTGACGGCCACCAGCAGCAAAGGCGAAATCGCCGGAATCAAGGCCGCGACCGACTTGCTTGCCAGCGAGACCGTCTGCACTTGAGCCAGATAGATCGCGTAGGACGCATCGCCGAGCCGCGCCAGCGCGCGCTCCAGCGGTGACGGATCGATGCGCCGGCGGCTGAGGAAGGCGGCCGCCGCGACCAGCAAGGCCGAGGGGATGCCGGAGACGATCACGCGGCTCGTGGGGTCGGTCGCCAGCAGCGCCGCGATCGCGCAAGTCGCGGCGATGGACATCGGCCAACTAACTCGGCCATTCACGAACACGGAGCCCGCAATAACCCCGAGCACGAATTCGAGGATCATCGGATCGGTGAAGAAGGCGTAATTTCCGAGTGCGGTCTCAAGACTGGGGATTCGCCCGATCATCGCCAGCGCAGAAAAGATCATCACGATGTTGCGCCAGACGTCGCGCGTCAGCGCCATCAGCAATGCAACGGCGAGATAGAAGTACATCTCATATTCGAGCGACCAGCCAACATAGACCACCGGCATCTCGCCGTCGGTGAAGGCGATGAAGGCCAGCGATTTGAGAATATGGCGGGGCGTGTACCAGTCGGGCGTGCCGAAGGCGGCCGGGAGCATCAGCGCCAGCATCGTAACCGCGAGGATCGCGAAAAAATACAGCGGCACGATGCGCTCGACGCGGCGGCGCAGAAATTCCGCCGGCGTCAGTTTCGCCGAATGGGTCGCGTAGAAAATGATGAAGCCGGAGATGACGAAGAACAGATCGACGCCGTGGCCGCCATGGGACAGCGCAAAGGCAATGGGGCTCTCGGGAACCTTGAAGCCGTCAGGTGCGACGCCCCAGGCATGAAAGGCAACGACTGCAAGGGCCGCGAAAAAACGGAGAACCTGGATATGGACAAGCATCCGTCCCATTAGCGCGCGGCGAACGGCGACTCAAACTAAATCACGGCGGCCGCAGTTCCACGGCGCGGCGCCTCACCCTCGGTGGCGGCGAGAAGGCGATGTTGAAGCGCGCGGGTTCTTCGACGCCCAGAAGCGGCGGAAGGCCGCATGGAACATGTCGCAATAACTGTCGAGGCAGGGACGAATGAGGCAGCACAGAACAACAGCCGCGGCGACGATGAGGATGGTTGCGCCGGTGCTGCTGAATTCGTGGGCGTGAACGAACGAATTCATGTTGGTGCGGAAGATGAACAGGATCGACAGCGCCAGCGCGACGGATAGCGCCCAATCGCAGAGGTCCGATACCCGATCCTTGCTGGACTTGGCTGACAATTTACTCGCCCCGCTTGCAGCATGTCCCAAAGCTTCACGAGGATCGTATTCGCGCATGGAGAGGCCTTCCGTGCGCAGGATCACAGGCGCGCAGCCTGCGGTTCCGTCGGCTTCGTCAAACCGCTGATTTCCCACAGCAAAAGCGTTGAACCCACGTCGGGAATTTTTCCCGATCTCACGGGAAAAGAATCCCGAACGCCGGGATCGAATCGCATTTACAAAACCCGCCTTGCCCCAGCAGTCTTGAGCGCGGGGTTCGTTGGGGGCAACGGCGAACCGCAGTACAGGGTGGGCGCCATGGCCGGTGCGTTGTTGCGTACGGCGACTCGATATTTGCTCTCTTTC
>JAQGJO010000416.1 GCA_028290595.1 Hyphomicrobiales bacterium
CGTCACCGCGCTGCTGGCGCTGTTTCTTGCGATCTATTTTCTGCAGACATCCTACAGCCTGATGATCTTCTTCATCACCATCGCACTGGCGGTGCTCTATGGCGTGATGGGCACGTTCAGCCCCGAACTGCTGTTTCTGCGGCTTCAGGAAACCGTCGTCGGCGCGCTGGCTGGAACCCTGGTCGCCTTCCTGGTGTTTCCGGCGCGCGCCTCGCGCGGCGCCGCCATCGCGCTCGACACCTATCTACAGGCCCTCGCCGATCTGGTGACAACCGCAAGGCGGCGAGCCAATGGCGAGCCGGAACCGCTGCACCTGCTCGCGCGTTCGCGGGCGCTCGATCGCAGCTATGTCGAGCTCGCCAATGCCGTCCGCCCGCTCGGCGGCGCGTGGGGCGTGGTGACCCGTTTCGGCGGCGTGCGCGAACGGCTGCTGCTGCTGTCCGGCTGCGCCCACTGGGCCAGGGTTCTCGCCCGCAGCCTGCGCTCCGGGGAAACGCATCCGCAAGAAATTGCCGCGCACATCGACAAGCTGGTCGAGGATGTCAAAGCCCGGATCGCCAAAGTCGATGCGATCAAGGAAACCTTCTTCGAGCGCCCCGAAACGCCTGACAGCGCCGCTCCTGCCGCCGCCCCGCAACCGCTCACCGCGATCACCGAAAACGAAGACCCAGTGTTTTCACTCGGCGTCATTGCAGTCTTGCTCGACCGTGCAACGCCGGATAGCGCTGCGCAGCAGGGATAATTTGTTTGCGGGCGACAGATTTCTCAGAAGCCCTCATCCTGAGAATCCTGCGCAGCAGGCGTCTCGAAGGACGGGGCGTCACGTCGCAGCCCCTCCGTCATGCCCGCACTTGTTGCGAGCATCCACGCCGCGCGTGCGGATGATGTGAAGTGCGATGCTTCACTTCATGATCGCGCTCTTCTCCTGCACGACGTCGCAACGTCACTGCGTGGATGGCCGGCACAAGGCCGGCCATGACGCGGTTGGTTGATTGCGGCATGACGCCCCCGTCCTTCGAGACGCAACGCTTTGCGTTGCTCCTCAGGATGAGGGCTTCCGGAGCTTCGTACCACTTGCTCCCGACCATTCATCCATTGCTCTTACGCCCCGTCAGCTCCGACCCCGCATCAGCCGGCAGACGCCAGCACATGAAGAACGGGATCAGTGAAATCGCTGCAACCGCCAGGAAAGCGGCACTGAAGTCCACCAGCTCGGGCTTCGAATGGCCATTCGCCGTCAACGCCGCAGCCAGAACAACCGCCGAGATGGAAATACCGAGCGTCAGGGAGACCTGCTGGACCATGCTGTAGAAACTCGTCGCATCGCTCATCTTCTCGTTGGAAATGTCGGCATAGGCGATGGTTCCATAGGCGTTGATCTGCAGCGAACGGAACAGGCCGCCGGTCAGCAGAACCGCATAGATCGCCGCCACCGGCCACTCGGGGCGAAACGCGGCGCAGGCGGCGAGAAACAACGTACAAAAGACGCCGTTCCAGAGCAGCGTATTGCGAAACCCGAAATGTTTCAGCAGCCGCACGCTCGCCCCCTTCATCACCATCGTGCTGGCGGCGGTGGCGAACGTGATCATGCCGCTTTGCGCGGCTGACACGCCAAAGCCCAGTTGCAGCATCAACGGCAGCAGAAACGGCAAGGCGCCGAAGCCGAGGCGAAACAGCGTCCCGGCGACGACAGCAACACGGAACGTCTGGACTTTAAGCAGGCCGAGAGCGAGGACAGGATTGGTGTGACGCCGCGCGTGACGCCAGTAAAGCCCGCCGAAACAGAACGCGGCGGCGAAAGCCAGCAGCGTCCATGCGATGCTTACGTCGCGCTGCGTCGTCATTTCCAACCCAACCATCACGCAACACAGTGCGATGCCCGAAAGAAGCATGCCTTTGACGTCGAAGGCGCGCGGCTTCGGCTCCACGACATCGGGAATGTACAGCGTGACCAGCACGATCCCGAGGATGCCGATCGGAACATTGATGGCGAAGATCCACCGCCATGAAACATAAGTGACGATGAAACCGCCAAGCAGCGGCCCGACCACAGGCCCCATCATGGCCGGCATGAGCAGCCAGGCCATCGCGGAAATACGCTCGCTCTTCGGCACGGTGCGCAACAGCAGCAGCCGGCCGACCGGCACCATCATGGCGCCGCCGAGGCCTTGCAGGATGCGCCCTGCGATGAGGGCCGGCAGGCTCGACGTCAGTCCGCAAAGGATCGAGCTGAGGGTGAAGATCGCAATCGCGCAGCGAAACACCAGCCTGGTCCCCAGCCGGTCGGCCACCTGGCCGCTCGCCGGAATGAACACCGCCAGGCTCAGCAGATACGACGTCAGCGCCAGGTTCATGCGGATCGGCTCGACGTCAAACGTCTGCGCCATCGCCGGCAGCGCCGTCGCCAGCACTGTCGTGTCGAGCTGTTCCATGAACATGGCGCTGGCGACGATCAGCGCGATCGACCGGGCGTTGATGCTGGGCTGCGGCGCTTCGACAGGCGCATCCTGAGACAGGGGCGTTACGCTGATACTCATAGCACTATTCTGCATGCCCCCACCGCGCCGATCACGGCTCTCGGCGGCCTGTATATCCCGGACATCTTCAGTTTTGTCGAGGCTCGACTTCGGGCGCGGTCGAAAGTTCGCGCTCTCACGAGACCAAATGTCCCGAAGACGGGAAGCGGCCGGCGCTTACGATTTAAGCACGCGGCGATACAATCCAATCAGCCGCCTGATTGCGTTGAGAAAAAACGATATGCAGGACAGTCATGCCGTGGACACGCGGCAGCCGATCAGCCGGCGATCAATTATATGTAATCAGATTCCATTACCAAACCACCGACACGTATTGCGTTTCCTGGAATTCCTTCATGCCCTCCTGCGCACCTTCGCGCCCGAGGCCGGACTGTTTGGTGCCGCCGAACGGCGCCGCCGGGTCGGAGACCAGACCGCGATTCAGACCGATCATGCC
>JAQGJO010000445.1 GCA_028290595.1 Hyphomicrobiales bacterium
ATGGAGATGACGCTGCTTCTTGTCGCGCTACGTTTTGTGCGACCGACGCAAATGGTTTTCAAGCTGGATCGATAGAATAAATCGACTCGATCGGTAACAAAGCCGTCCGCCTGTCCGTCTGTTGAAATGCGACGCCCGTCGCTTATCAGAACATGATCAAAGGACGACAGATCATGACCATCACCACCCGCATCGCGCTTGGCGTGTCCGCCGCCGCTCTTTCGCTAGGCCTGGCCTTCGCGCCGGCTTTCGCCGCCGACGACATGATGAAGAAGGACGGCATGAAGAGCGAGGCCATGTCCAAGGACGGCATGAAGAAAGACACGATGTCCCACGACGGCATGAAGAAAGATGACGGGATGAAAAAGGACGGCATGATGAAGAAGGACGAGATGAAGAAGTAGCCTTCTTCATCTCGCGGTCGGGCGGGCTCGCACATGGCGGGCCCGCCTGGATCGATCTGTTACTTGCGCTTCTTGCGGGCGGCGTAGCGCGCGTCGCGAGCTGCCTTCTTTTCGGCTTCCAGCGCCAGTTCGGCGGCGGCGGCTTCTTCCTTTTCGCGCGCTTGGCGGGCAGCCGCCTCGGCAGCTTCCTCGGCTTCGCGGACCTTTTGCGCAGCTTTTTCGGCGTCGCGGACCAGCTTGGCCTGGGCGCGCGCGGCGGCCTGGGCCTCGCGCTCGGCGGCGCGAGCCAGCACGGCCGGATCGTCGGGACCGGGCTGCGCCTTGAACTTGGTCAGGATGTTCTTCTTGGCGTCGAGCGCCGCCTTCTGGCGGTCAGCAAAACTCGGTTCTTTAAATCCCATCGACGAGGCCTTGTTGCTTTCATGGTTGGTGCCGGGCCGTGTGGCTCTTTGCATCAGGCAAAGAACGAAGCGCAGCCGAAACTCGACAGCGGTTTACAGCCCGCAGCGCCGCAACGCATCAACTATCTGCGAGTTTCCGCAAGGTGGCGCGAAAACTGACACGGCGGGTTGCGACCAACTGGCGCTCCCTTGACCCCGCAAACCAACTGGATTCGGATGGAGGACTGCACAATTTCGTTGTTTGTCGCCGAATTGATCGGATTGTTGCGACGCCGCGACGTCCGTTCGGGCGGTATATTGGAACCGGCGATGGGAGACTGAACCAGTCGGCAGACCGGACGACTAATGAGGGGAACTTTCCGTGCCGACCCGAGTTTGAGTGGCAATCAGGAGCATCCCATGCTGACCACCGTTGATCGCGTTATTGCCAGGCTGAGCGCTGAACATCCGATGTCGGATGCCCAGTCGGCAGCGGTTCACGATGATGCCACCGAGTTCGCCGCAAAGCTGCTGGAAAACTACAAGGGTCAGCTGTCCCGGCGGTCTTGGACCGATCAGCCGTCGCGGTCGAACGCGTCGTGACCTTGCTTCTGAGGCTCCCGTCGGGGCTTGCGCTGATGCCACTCCAGCGGGCATAGCTTTCGCCGTTCGGGACGCCATCACTCATCGGAGATACAATGCGATCTTTTCAACGGTCGGGCATGCTTGCAGCCGTCGTGCTGGGAGTGACATTGGCAGTGGCCCCATTCGACGGTTTACATCTCACAGCAACGGCGCAGGCCGCAGGAAAAATCATGACCACAGCTTCAGGCCTGAAAATCGAGGACACCACCGTCGGCACCGGCACGACGCCGGCCAAGGGCCAGACCTGCGTGATGCACTATACCGGCTGGCTCTACGAGAACGGCGTCAAGGGCAAGAAATTTGACTCCTCGGTCGATCGCAACGAGCCGTTCGAATTCCCGATCGGCGTGGGCCGCGTCATCAAGGGCTGGGACGAGGGCGTTTCCACCATGAAGGTCGGCGGCAAGCGCACCCTGATCATTCCGCCGGAATTGGGCTATGGCGCCCGCGGCGCCGGCGGCGCGATTCCGCCGAACGCGACGCTGGTGTTCGACGTCGAACTGCTCGGCGTGAAATAAGCACTTCCTGCTGCGGCGGGTCGCCCGGTCCGTTTCAGGATTTGGCGATTCGCCGCAACACGCTGCGCGAGATTTCGTCGCTGGCGAACATATCGACAAGCGGCGCGGCCTTGTCGATAAACGGTTGCTTGTCCGGCTGGACGAAGCTGACGCCGCGCCGCTCGATCTCCTTGCGCGACTGCGCCTCGAACGCGGTCCACAGCGTGTTCATATAATCGTACGAAGCCGCCGCCGCCTCGCGAATCATGACCTGTTGCTGCGGGCTCAGCGATTGCAGCCGGTCGGCGCCAATCAGGAGCACGTCCGGGATCATGGTGTGCTCGTCGAACGAATAGTGCGACACCACGTCGGCGTGGCTGCCGACGATCAGGGCAGCAACGCTGTTTTCCGCGCCGTCCACGACTCCCGACTTCAACGCGATGAAGACGTTGCTCCAGGCCAGTTCCACCCCCTCGGCGCCGAACACCTGCATCAGCCTGACCATGGTCTCTGAGGGCTGGATCCGGATCTTCATGCCCTTCAGATCGTCGGGATGGTTGATCGGCTTGCGGCCGTAGAAGCTGCGGGCGCCGGCATCGTAGAATGTGACGCCGACCAGGCCGGCCGGTGCGGTCGAGGCCAGGATGTCGCGGCCGACATCGTTGGTCGTCACGTTCAGCCAGTGCGCCCTGTCGCGCAGCGTGAACGGCAGGTTGAGCACCTTGTAGGACGGGTGGAAGCGCTCCAGCAGGCTGGCGCTCACCTTCAGAAAATCCAGCTTGCCGGCCTGGACCTGCGACAACAGGTCGACCTC
>JAQGJO010000462.1 GCA_028290595.1 Hyphomicrobiales bacterium
CGGCGCGCACGCGCAGACCCAGCGCCGCATCGCCGATGCTGCCGCTCACATAGATCAGATCGCCGGCCTTGGCGCCGGTGCGCCGCGTCATGCGGCCGCGCGGCGCCGAGCCAAGCGCAGTGATCGACATCGACAGCGGTCCGTCAGTGCGCACCGTATCGCCGCCGAGCAGCGGACAATGGAACAGCCGCGCATCCTCGCCCAGCGCCTGGGCGAAGGTCTGCAGCCAGCGCGCGTCGATGTCAGGCGGCAGCAGGATCGCCAGCAAAAAGCCCAGCGGATCGGCGCCCTTGGCCGCAAGGTCGGAGATGTTGACGCGTAAGGCCTTGCGGGCGATATCGCCCGGCGCATCGCTGGCAAAGAAATGCACGCCCGCGACCACCGCGTCCTTGGTGGCGACGATCTGCATGCCGTCGGGTGCATCGATCAGCGCCGCGTCGTCGAGCAGGCCGAGCCCCGCTGCACCTGCAATCGGCGCGAACAAAGTCGCGATCAGATCATCTTCCGAAAAATCTGATGCCACGCCGCTCTCCTGTTCAGGCGCGTGTCAGGAACTCGTCGGCGCGCAAATCTCTGGCGAGGCGGTCCAGCACGGCATTGGTCATGCCGACTTCGTTGCTGGCGAGAAACGCCGCGGCGACATCGACATATTCGGTGATGATAACACGTGCCGGCACATCGGCACGGCTTTTCAGTTCATAGACGCCGGCGCGCAGAACGGCGCGCATCACCGCCTCGACCCGGCGCAACGGCCAGCCCTGCTGCAAAACCTTGTCGGCGGCGCGGTCGATAGCGACCTGGTCGCCAAGCACGCCCTGCACGATGTCGCGAAACAGATCGACATCGGCCTCCTCATATTGCACGCCCTCGATTTCGCCGCCGATCCAGAAGGTCTCGAACTCGGCCAAAATCTCGGTCACGCCCTTGCCGGCGACCTCCATCTGATAGAGCGCCTGCACGGCGGCAAGGCGCGCTGCTGCTTTATGCTGCCGCGCCATCAGACCAGACCCGCTGTTCGTTTGTGATGATACAGCGAGAGCGCGGCCCGCGCCGCATCGCCGCCCTTGTCGCCCTGCTTCGGATCGGCGCGCACGATCGCCTGCTCTTCATTTTCTGTCGTCAGGATACCGTTGCCGATCGGCAGCATTTGCGAGACCGACAGATCCATGAGCGCGCGCGAGCTTTCGTTGGCGACGATTTCGAAATGATAGGTCTCGCCGCGAATGACGCAACCCAGCGCCAGCGCGCCGGCATAGCCGCCGCGCGACGTCGCAATCCGGATGGCAGCCGGAATTTCGAGCGAGCCCGGCACGCCGATGACGTCGAAGGTAGCGCCGGCTGCGCTGAGGGCGCGCTTCGCCCCGTCGAGCAGCATTTCCCCGATGGCGTCGTAATAGCGCGCCTCGACGATGAGGAAACGCGCGCCGTCCGCCTGCGGCAAGGGCTGGGTGGGAACTCTGCGGGGTTCGGCCATAGGGATACAACTCGTTAAGCGGAAACTGGAACGGCCGATACGAGAGAACCGGCAAAAGTATCAGGACCGGCGTCGGCAAGCGAAGGAAATCAAGCGCATTCAATAAAGACCGCAGCCGACACGTGCAAGCACGGCGCGGCGGTTAATAGGTTAGCGCAGGCCTTTACTTCGGCAAACTCGGCAATTTATCTGGGTCTTGCGTCCATCAGGCGTGCCGCATAGCGCGCCATCAGATCGACCTCGATATTCAGTCTGTCGCCGGCCTTGCGCTCGCCCCAGGTCGTCACCGCCAGGGTATGGGGAATGAGCAGAACGCTAAACACGTCTCCTTCGACCGTATTGACCGTCAGCGACGTGCCGTCGAGCGAAACCGAGCCCTTTTCGGCGATGAAATGCGCCAGTTCGTGCGGCGCGCGGATATCGAAACGCGACATACCGTCGAAATCCCGCCGCGCGACGATTTCTGCGACATTGTCGACATGGCCGACAACCATATGGCCGCCAAGCTCATCGCCCAGTTTCAGCGAGCGTTCGAGATTGATACGGGTGCCCGGCTTCCAGCTTCCCACCGTCGTGCGCGCCAGGGTCTCGGCGGCAGCGTCCACGTCGAACCAGGTATGCATATTGGTGGCGCCGATCTCGACTGCCGTCAGGCATGGCCCGGAACACGCGATCGACGCGCCGAGCGCGATCGTGTCGGCTTCATAGGAGCAGGCGATGCGCAGACGCTTCAGTTCGCCGCGGTCCTCGACCGACAGAACTTCGCCGACATCGCTGACAAGGCCGGTAAACATCTCACGACACCCGTTCATAGCGGCGCAGGCGGTCGACGCCGACATGCGCATCTTCGGTCAGTGCATAAAGCTGCGTATCTTCAAGCTGGGTTCGCGCCGCCACCGAAAGCACGGGAACGCCCTGGCGGGCGAACGGCTTGGGCGCGGTGAACACCACGCATTCGTCGGCAAAGCCCAGATCGATCAGGCGCGCGGCAATCCGCGGGCCGCCTTCGCTGAACACGCGCGTGATGCCCCGGCGCGCCAGGACATTCAGCGCTACCTCGATATCGACATGGCCATCGGCGCCGCGCTTAACGCGCTCGACCTGAATGCCCGTCTGCTTCAGCGCCTGTTCGGCCTCGCGGCTGGCATCGTCGGCGCAAATCACCAGCACCGGCGTTTCCCGCGCCGTGGCGGCCAGACGCGAGCGCAACGGCAGGCGAAGATTGGTATCGAGCACGACGCGGACCGGCTGGCGGGCTTCCAGCCCCTGCAGCCGCACCGTCAGCAGCGGATCGTCGGCCAGCACCGTGCCGATGCCGACCATCACCGCGTCATGGGCCGCGCGCAGCATCTGCACGCGATTGTTCGCCGCAAGCCCGGTGATGTGCAGCCGCCGGTCATGCTCGCCGCCGGCGGCATAGCCGTCGAAGGTTTCTGCCAGCTTGAGGGTGATCGCCGGCCGCAGCTTGGTGATGCGCAGGATGTGGCCGAGATGGGCGCTATGTGCGGCCACCGCACCCACACCCAACGTCACGTTGATGCCGGCCTCGCGCAGCATGCGATGCCCCCTGCCCGCGACTCTCGGATCGGGATCGTCCATCGCCGAGACCACGCGCACGATGCCGGCCTTGATGATCGCCAGCGCGCACGGCGGCGTGACGCCGAAATGGCTGCAGGGCTCGAGGCTGACATAGAGCGTCGCGCCGCGCGCCAGGTCTCCGGCATTCTGCAGCGCTTCGGTCTCCGCATGCGGACGTCCACCCTTGCGGGTCGCGCCGCGCCCGACGATGACGCCGTCGCGCACCACCAACGCGCCGACGGCAGGATTGGGGGCGGTGGTGCCGAGTTCGCGCCGGCCGAGCGCAATCGCCGCGGCCATGGCGCGTTCGTCGAAATCCGGCTCTAGGGCTGTCGCCGGCAAAACTGCCGTCATCACATTCACTCGCCACCTGCGATCGGCTTCAACGCGGGCTTCAGCACCGTCTCAGGCAAGTCCGTCTCGGGCAGGTCCGGCGTTTCTTCGTTCAATTCATCGATCAGCGTGCCGAAATCGCGCGCCTCGCGGAAATTGCGGTAGACCGAGGCGAAGCGCACATAAGCGACGCTGTCGAGCGACTTCAGCCCTTCCATAACGAGTTCGCCAATCTTGCCGCTGTCGATGTCGGATTCGCCGGAGCTTTCAAGCTGGCGGACGATGCCATTGACCATGCGCTCGACGCGCTCGGGCTCGACCGGGCGCTTGCGCAGCGCCGTCTCGAATGAGCGGGCCAGCTTGTCGCGATCGAACGGCACGCGGCGGCCGGACTT
>JAQGJO010000471.1 GCA_028290595.1 Hyphomicrobiales bacterium
GCACGCTGGGGCTTTCGATTTTACACGCGACGCGGGATCTCGCCGTGGCGCTCGTCGATATTACCCAGCATGTCGCGCGCCTTTCGGAGGCGCTTGCAACGCTTCTGGTTCCACACGAACTGCGTGACCATCCGGAGGCGGAGCCGCTGGTGCGGCAGGGCGTGCGTATCGAATTCAAAGATGTGTCGTTCAGCTATTTCGATGGCCACCACATCTTCAACGACTTCAATCTCTGTCTCGAACCCGGCCAGCGGGTTGGGCTGGTCGGCCAGTCAGGCGGCGGAAAATCGACGCTGTTCGGCCTGCTGCAGCGATTCTACGATGTGAAGGATGGCAGAATCCTGATCGACGGCCAGGACATCGCCCGGGTTACGCAGGAAAGCCTGCGTCAGGCCATCGCGATCGTGCCGCAGGATATTTCCCTGTTCAATCGCTCGATCCTGGAAAACATCCGCTATGGCCAGCCGGATGCTTCCGACGACGAGGTCATGCAGGCCGCGGTTGCCGCGCGATGCGACTTCATCGACGCTTTGCCGAACGGGATCGCGACCATGGTCGGCGACCGCGGCGTCATGCTGTCGGGCGGGCAGCGGCAGCGCATCGCCATTGCCAGAGCCTTTCTGAAGGACGCGCCGATCCTGCTGCTCGACGAAGCTACGGCCTCGCTCGACAGCGAATCCGAAGAGGCGATCCGCGAGGCGCTTGGCCGGTTGATTCAAGGGCGCACCGTGATCGCCATCGCACATCGTCTGTCGACGTTGCGCAACTTCGACCGGGTGATCATGCTTCAAGCGGGTCGGATCATAGAAGATGGCCCACCGGACCGGTTGATGCGGCGCGGCGGCCCATATCGGGAGCTGGTCCAGAATGAGATGAAGCGCCTTTCGACCCACGCTGCATAGCGCGAGAGTTCTCGAACACCGGCTGGAGGTCATATGCGCAGCAGTTACCCGGCCTTTGCCGTGCTGGTCTTTCTGTCGGGCCCCAGCGCCGCATCACCTCGAGTCTTGGCACAAGCCGAGCAGCAGCCGGAGCAGCCCGCAAATCCTCCGGCTGCGACCCCTCCGAACAAGCAGGAGGAAGCCAAGCCGATGCCGTCGGTGACCATTATCGATGCGGCCGACGCGCGTGGCGTGCTTGGCCGGGATGTGCGCTCGCCCGCTGATGAAAGCATGGGACGGATCATCGATGTGATCGTCGATCGGACAGGGCAAGTGCGCGCGGCGATCATCGATTTTGGGGGATTCCTGGGCGTCGGCAGCCGCAAGATTGCGGTGGACTGGAACGCACTGCACTTCGGCCGTCCCGCCGACAAGAGCGATACCGTCACCCTGGAACTGACGCGCGAGCAGGTGAGGCCGGCGCCCGAATACAAGGAGGGGAAACCGATCGTGGTGCTGGGCGCTGCGGGCAGTCTTCAGCCGCTGCGTTTCATCGATCCGATGACGTTAGAGAAATAGCTTGCCAGAACTATCTTGGGAGAACGCTATTGACCGTGGTCCATCGGATTAGCCGCGACCGAAATCGCGGCCCGCCGCCGCAACAGCCGGCAGGGCCTGCCGACGAACGGCCGCCGCCGTCGCGCCGCAGCCTGCGTGGTCTCGACTGGTTCGTCTTTTTTCTGGCCGACGTCCAGACCGGCTTCGGGCCGTTCGTTGCGGTCTATCTGACGACACAGAAATGGACACAGGTTGAAATCGGTCTCGTCCTTTCGGTGAGCGGCCTCGTTGCGCTGGTGGGCCAGATGCCCGGCGGGGCGCTTGTCGATGCGGTCCGATCGGTGCGGGTTGTTGCCGGCCTGGCCGTGACCGCCATCGGCGTCGCCGCGCTGGCCTATGCCGCATTGCCGACTTTTCTGGTTGTCATGTCGGCCGCGGTTCTGCATGCGTCGGCCAGTTGCGTGCTTGGCCCTGCCATCGCCGCGATGAGCCTCGGACTTGTCGGCCAGGCGGCGGTCGGCGAGCGGTTCGGACGCAATGCGCGTTTCGCTTCCATCGGCAGCGGCATTGCCGCAGCCGTGATGGGCGCCTGCGGCTATTTTCTGTCGAGCCGTGCGGTTTTCCTGGTCACCGTCGCACTGGCCATTCCAACCTTGTTTGCGCTGGCCCAGATCCGCCCCCGCGAAATCGATCCCGAACAGACGCATGGGGGCACGCTCCGTAAGAATGACTTGTCGCGTCAGGGAGCCGGCCATCCGGCGGCAGGTCTCGCCATTCTCCTGCGCAAACCGGCGCTGCTGATATTTGCCGGCTGCATCCTGTTATTCCAGCTCGCCAATGCGGCGATGCTTCCGATCATGGCGGGCGTCGTCACCACGCGCTCGAGCAATTGGGCCACCGTGCTGATTGCGGCTTGCATCATCGTGCCGCAGATCGTCGTCGCGTCCATGTCGCCGTGGGTCGGGCGCAAGGCGCAGCAATGGGGGCGGCGGCCGTTGCTGCTGCTGGGACTGGCTGCACTGCCGATCCGCGGCATCCTGTTCGCCACTGTCACCGATCCGTATGTGCTGGTCGTCATCCAGGTGCTCGACGGCATCACCGCAGCCGTATTCGCCGTCATGGTGCCTTTGATCATCGCCGACATAACGCTTGGAACCGGCCGCTTCAGCCTGGCGCTGGGCCTGGTGGGAACGGCGACCGGGATCGGCGCTTCGGTCAGCACTGTGCTGGCGGGATATATCAGCGATCATCACGGCAGCAGCCTGGCTTTCTTCGCGCTCGCTGCCGTCGCCGCCTTGGCTCTGATATCGGCCTATGCTCTGATGCCGGAAACACGGCGCGATGGCGATATTCCATCGTCCGGTTCTTCGCCGGCAAGCTAGTCGCCGCGCCTAACCAAGGCTTCCGAGACGTCTGGAAAGGCGCTCGGCCGCCTCGATCGTGATTGACTTGAGTCGGTTCAGGGTTTCGTCGTCGATGCGCGATTTCGGCCCGCTCACGGTGATTGCGCCGGCAAGTTCGCCGCCACCCTTGAAGACCGGAGCTGCAATCGCCGCAACGCCGGCGCTTACCTCAGCTTGGCTTATTGAATATCCCGCTTTCCGGATTTCGACATTTCTCGTTCCGCCAGTTCCTGAGAAAGCCTCGAGCACATGGCCGGCAGCCCCAAATTTCAATGGGATGACGTCGCCGATGACGACGTGATCGCGTAGCCGGTGATGCGACTCTATTCGATAGAGGCAGACACGGTTGTCTCCGTTTTTGATGTTGAAGCAGGCGCTTTCACCGGTGTCGTCGACCAATTGGCGAAGCACTGGAATGATGAGTTCGGCTGGTTCAATAGCCTCCTGATGCAGGCGGGCAAGCTGAAGCCCTGCTGATCCGATGTAATAGTGCCCGCTGTCGCTCCTGCTCAAAAATCCAGACGATTCAAGAGTTTGAGCGAGGCGCAAGATGGTGCTCTTGTACAGCCCGGTCGCAGCCGAAAGGTCGACAAGTGTCATGCGCGGGCGTTCGACCGAAAATGCCAGCAGAAGGCTCAGAGCTCGTTCGACCGAGGCAACATTTTTCGCTTCAGATTCTTCTGCCGGGCCAAGCGTCACGGCTGCCTCCTGGATTTCCTTGAGTATGCGATATTTCAGAACGCCATTCT
>JAQGJO010000541.1 GCA_028290595.1 Hyphomicrobiales bacterium
CTTCATGTCGTAGGGGATGCAGGCATCGATCAGGATGCGGTTGTTGAAGTTGCCAGGCAGCCACAGCGGATCGCGCTTGGAGGCCCACGCCTTCTGGATCAAGTCGATGTCGGTCATCGGATCGAAGCGCGTGCTCATCGCCCACAGCACCTGATCGAGATCGCCGGCGTCGATATCGTCGTCGACCACCACCGTCCACTTGCCGGCATAGGCGCCGCCCTGGCAGGTCGCGGCAACGTGCAGCACGTTGCGCGAATGGCCGGGGTAGCGCTGCTTGATCTGCACGACGGTGAAGCGCGTCGCCGGGCCGCCTTCGTGGTTCCATACGCCGAGAATGTCCGGCAGGCCGCAAGCGTCCAGCGCGCGCCAAACCTGCGCTGCGCCGGCGATGCCCTTGAGCAGGCCCGTCTCGTCGACCGGCTTGTGCTGCGGGGCGCAGCAGATGATCGGGTTGTTGCGATGCAGGATCGTCTTGACGATGAGATAGGGGCGCGCCTGCGTATCGTCGGAGTAGTAGCCCATCCACTCGCCGAACGGACCTTCCGGCCTGACGTTGCCGGGCACCGCTTCGCACTCGAGGGCGATTTCGCAATCGGCCGGGATCGGGAAGCCGGTGTAGGGACCGCGGACCACGTCGATCGGCTTGCCTTTGATGCCGCCGGCGAATTCCAGCTCGCTGACGCCGTCCGGCAAGGGGCTCGCCGCCAGCATGTACAGCAGCGGGTCCTGGCCGACGAGGACGACGACCTTCATCGACTGGCCGCGCTCGAAGTACTTGTCGCGATGGATGCGGCCGTGCTTGCCCTCGGTGATCTGGCAACCGATCGTCTTGCCGTCATAAACCTGGTTGCGGTAGGTGCCGAGGTTGAACCAGCCGTCGTCCGGATCCTGCGTGATGACGCAATTGGCGGTGCCGATGTAGCGCGCCGTATCGATCTCGTGATGGCGCGGCACCGGGAATTTCAGCACGTCGATGTCGTCGCCGGTGATGACGTTCTCGAGGATCGGCCCCTTGTCGACGTAACGCGGCGGCAGCGGCTTCAGGCTCTGCATGCAGGCGTGATAGCGCTGCACGATGTCGACCTTGCGGTCGAATTCGGTGGAGAGGCCGAGCGTCAGCGCGACGCGCTTGACCGACGAGAAGTGGCCGTACAGCGCGCGGAAACCCTTGGCGTAACCCGGCACTTCGTCGAACAGCACGGCCGGCGCGGTGCCGCTGCTCTTCTCGGTCAGCATGTGGGTGATCGCGCCCATCTCGGCGTCCCAGCTCGCGCCGTTGACATGCAGCAACTCGCCCATGCCCTCCACAGCTTCAAGCCAGCCGCGCAGACCTTCGTAAGGGATGATGGTGTCGTCTTTTTTCGACGGCTCGTGGGCGATGTTCATAAATCCTCCAATGAAACTGAGTGAAGCGATGAGATCGATCGCTATGGCTTTACAAAATTCGTTTGCAGTTCAGATGGCCGCAAGCGCGAGAGCGTCGGCTCGGCGAGCCATGCTGGCAAAGGCAGCCCGGCCAATGGCGATTCATAAGCAATAAATGCGCCATGGCCGGGAGAGCCATACCATCCGCCTCAAATGCAAGGCGGTTGCCAAGCCGCTCTTGTCGCGAGCGGCTTGACGTTTCAGTCCGCCATCACCGGGGCGTCGTTGTTTTGCAAGAACATGCGGTAACCCGAGCGCACCTGCGGCCAGTAATCCCAAATCGCCTGATGCTGGACGGCGCGGTTGTCCCACATGGCGATCGAGTGGTCTCGCCAGTGGAAGCGCATGTGCCAATGCGGCTTGCGCATGTGCTCATAGAGATATTGCAGCACGGCCTTGCTCTCGGCCTTCGGCACATCATTGATGTGGCTCGTAAAGCTGGGATTGACGAACAGGACCTTACGGCCGCTTTCGGGATGGAGCGTGACGGCCGGATGGACCACCTCCGGGCGCTTTCCGGCGCCGTCAGCGTCGAAGGACTTGCCGCCCATGTGGGTGGCGGTCTTGCCCTTCAGATAGGCCTTCATCGTGTCGCTGAGCTCTTCATAGGCCTTGGAGCAGGACATGAACATCGTGTCGCCGCCGCCGTTCGTGGGAATCTGCTCCTGATGCAGGATGCTGAAGGTCGGCGGCTTGTCGCCATAGCTCTGGTCCGAATGCCAGTCTTCGCCGGCGACGCGCTTGGAATTGCCGTCGAAATACTGCTGGCGAATGCCGGGGAAGTTGGGGACGCGCTTGGAAGCGGTGTAATCGCCGCCGATATGCTCATGCGGCTCGCCGAAGTAGCGCACGAAGCGGTCGTGGTCTTCGAAGCTGATCGGCTGCTCGCGGAAGAAAATAACGCCGTGCGCGGTGATGGCGGCGCGCAGTTCCTTGACCTGGGTCGGGGTGAGCGGCTTGGTCAGATCGATATTACCGATTTCCGCGCCGACATTCGGCGACAACTGCGTGACGGTAATGGTTTCATAAGCCGTCTTTGCTTTGGGCTTCTCGACTTCAATGATTTTCGCCATTTCCAGCTCCTCTCCGGGTCATTCACGTTTAAACAACAAAATATGAAAAAAAAGTTTTTTTGTCAATTGCGCTGAATCACCTCCGGCGCCCAATCGCATAGGGTAATAATAGCGGCGGGCGTCAAATGACCAACATGAGACCAAGTACCCATGGCCGGATTAGATATCAAAAAGCAACCAAGCTCGGACATCGAGAAAGCCTATTGGCTGCTCCGCCAGGAGATCCTCTCGGGCCACTTGGAGCCCGGTGAGAAGCTCCGCATCCAACATTTGACGACATCCTTCGGATATGGCGCCAGCGCCATTCGCGAGGCGCTCTCGCGTCTCCTGTCAGATGGTCTGGTCGAATCGGTGTCGCAGCGCGGCTTTTGGGTCTCCCAAATCTCATCCCAAGACCTTCGCGACATCACTGAGGCCAGAAAGCTCGTCGAAGTGGAAGCGCTTCGGCAAGCGATCACGCATGGCGACATCGTGTGGGAAATGCGTGTCGTGGCGGCCCGCCATGCTCTGGAACGCTTGGAAGTGAGCCTGACGAAAGAATCAGCTGACGCCGTGATCACCTGGGAAAACGCGAACCGCGACTTCCATATGGA
>JAQGJO010000556.1 GCA_028290595.1 Hyphomicrobiales bacterium
TCCGGCGACTCGATCTCGGCGATCACCTGCCCCGCCTTCACCATATCGCCCTTGTCGACCGTGATCGATTTCAGATAGCCCGAGACCTTGCCGTACATGGTGGCGGTCTGCGCCGAACGCACATCGCCGAGCAGTTTGATGGGCCGAAACTCCGGCCCCTTGGTGCTCTTGACGATTTCGATGCGTGGACCAAGCTCCGCGACTTTGGCCTGGGCCGACCGCATGGCTGAAATCTTCTGATCGGAGCCGCTGTAATAGCGCAGCACCGCGTAGCCGGCGCCGACAATTGCGGCCGTGCACACAACGTAGAACGAGAAAGAACGTAGACCTTTAGACATGTGCACCTGCTCCGGACGTTGCACCTGCGGCTTCGGCTGCGAACTTCTGATCGAGCGCATGAAGCGTCGGCGGCTTGCGCCTCAGCAGGGTATAGAAAATGGGGACAAGAAAGAGGGTCGCGAAGGTCGCGACGGCAAGACCGCCGATGACGGCCCGGCCGAGCGGTGCGTTCTGCTCACCGGCTTCACCGAGACCAAGCGCCATGGGCACCATGCCGATGATCATCGCGAGTGCCGTCATCATGATCGGGCGCAGGCGTGTCTTGCCCGCCTCGATCACCGCCTGAAGCGGCGTCAGGGTGGCGTTGCGCGTGCGCAGATCGTTGGCGAAGCTGACGACGAGAATGGAGTTCGATACGCAGATGCCGACCGACATGATCGCCCCCATCAGCGAGACGACGTTGATTGTCGTGCCGGTGATCGCCAGGGTCCAGACGATGCCGATCAGGGCGCCGGGCACCGCCATCATGATGATGAACGGATCGACCCACGACTGGAACAGAATGACGAGCACCGCGTAGACCAGGAAGATCGCGAGGATCAGGCCGAAGCCGAGCATGCGGAAGGAATTTTCCATCACCTCGTTCTGGCCGCGCAGGAAGATCTTGGTCGTCGTCGGCAGATCCTTTTGAACCTCTGTAATGGCTTTCTTGATCTCGGCCGCCGTTGACCCGAGATCGCGGCCTTCCACATTGGCGGCGACGTCGATCACGCGCTGGATCGTGTAGTGGTTGATGGCGTTCATCACCGAGCCCGGCATGATGCTGGCGATATCGCCCAGCCGTGTCACAGGAGCGCTTGGCAAAGTCACCGGCGTCACGACGGCCGGCAGCGGAATGAGATTGTTTGCCGGCGGGTTGGCTGGAAAATTCAATATGTCATTGACGCTGCCGATGTTGTCGACCGGCGTGCTGACGGCGACCGTGTAGTTCACGCCGTTCTGCGGGTTGAGATAATAGGTCGGACTGATGGCCGAACTTCCCGCCAGCGAGGTAAGAAGATTGTTGGCGACATCGCGCTGTGCCACGCCGAGGCGGACGGCGCGCTGACGATCGACCTCAATATTCAATGACGGAAAGTCGAGCACCTGCGTGATATGCGCATCGACGACGCCGGGAATGACTTTCAGCTTCTGCAAAAGCTGCTGGCCGACGGCATAGGATCTCGTGAAATTCTGATCCTGAATCTGGATGTCGATGGGCGCCGACAAACCAAAGTTCAGCACCTGGCTGACGATGTCAGCCGTCTGAAAATAGAAGATGACGCCGGGAAAATCGTGCGCCAGCTTCTCGCGGATGAGCTTGCGATATTCTGCCGACGGCTTGTGGTCTCCCTTCAGCGAAATCAGCATTTCGCCGTCGGCGCCGCTGGTATTATCGCTGGGCACGAACGCCAGATTGAGACCACCGGGAACGCCGATGGTGACGTTGATGGTGCGCAACTCCTCCGGCGGAATGACTTCGCGGATCTTGTCCTCGACAGCGGCGATGATCTGTTCGGTCGACTCGAGACGGTTGCCACCGGGCGCACGCACATGCAGCTTGATAATGCCAACGTCGGCCGTCGGGAAGAAATCGGTACCGACGACCGGCGCCAGGGCGCCCGTTGCGCCAAGCAACAGGACGACGAAGAAGAGCAACGCTTTCTTGCGGTTCAATGCCCCCTCAAGGGCGCTTCCGTAGCCTTCTCGCAATCGATCAAAGCCACGATCGAACCAGCCGGCAAGCCGCGCCCCGATGCCCGGGCGAGCGTCGCCGTCGCCGTGGTGATGATCGGTCAGCAATTGCCGGGCAAAGGCTGGAACCACGGTGAACGACAGAGCGAAGGACGCCAGCATGGCGAGCACGACGGTGATGGCGAGCGGGATGAACAGGAAGCGCGCCGGTCCTTCCAGCAGCAGGACAGGCAGGAAGACGATGCAGATGCAGAGCGTCGCGACCGTCAGCGGCTGGATGACTTCCGACGATCCGTCGAGGATGGCAATCGTAAGCGGCTTGCCGAGCGATTGATTGCGGTGGATGTTTTCCATCACCACTGTCGCATTGTCGACGAGCATGCCGATCGCAAGCGACAGGCCGCCAAGCGTCATCAGGTTGATGGTCTGCCCGGTCAGGAACAGGCCGGCGACACCGGCGAAGATCGACAGCGGGATCGACGCCGAGACGATGACCGTATTGCGCCAGCTTCCCAGGAATAGCAGGATCATCAGCGAGACGAGAATCGACGACAGGATGGCTTCCTTGATGACGTTCTCGACGGCTGCACGCACGAAGACGGACTGGTCGAAGTCTACCTTCAGTTCAATTCCGTTCGGCGCCGTCGCCTGAATATCCGGCAGCATGTCACGCACCGCATCGACGACCTGCAAGGTCGAGGCACTGGTGTGTTTCAGGATCGGCACGAAACTGGCTCGCTGGCCATTGATGCGCACGATGTTGGTCTGCTGGGCGAAGCTGTCCTTCACCGTGGCGACGTCGCCGAGGATGATGGGCAGACCTTCGCGCATGCCGACCGGCAGGCTGGTGAACTGCTCGACCAGACGCGGACTCGAATTCAGACTGATGTTGTATTCTTTCGGACCGATACGGGCGATGCCGGCCGGCACGATGACATTGGTGGTGCCGAGCGCATTGACGATATCCATCTGCGACAGGCCTTTGGCGCTCGCTTTCGATGGGTCGACCTCGACAATGATCTGGCGCTGCTTGCCGCCGAAGGCGCCGGGGATGGAAAGACCGGGAATGGTGAACAGCCGCAGGCGCAGAAAGTTATTGGCCCAATCCGAGAGTTGCTGTTCGGGCACGGTCGTGCTGTTGAGCGTCACCTGCACGACGGGCACGTTGGACGCATTGAACTGGATGATGTTGGGCGGCTGCATGCCTGGCGGGGCGATGCGCAGCACCGCGTTGCTCTGCGCCGAAATCTGCGCGATGGCGCCGCCGATGTCGGTGCCTGGCTGAAAATAGATTTTCAGAATGCCCTGCCCGGGGATCGACAGGGACTCGATGTGATCGATGCCGTTGACGGTGGTCGAATACGAGCGCTCGCTGACCAGGACGACGCGGCGTTCCATGTCTTCGGCGCTGACGCCGTTATAGCTCCAGGCGACATAAACCACGGGAATGTCGATGGACGGAAAGATGTCCACGATCATGCGCGAGACGGAGATAAAGCCCATCAGCAATATCAACATTGCAGTGATGGCCATCGTGTAGGGACGTCGTAATGCCAGTCTAACCAGATTAATCATCTGTTTCCCCCCGGAAACATTGCAGCCTGCTCTGCCACAGGTTGTCGTTGCGGGCGGATGGTGGCCTGGATTCCTCCCTTCGCTCGCTGCGTGGCAAAATATAGGCTAAATTAGCGCTATTTTTGGATCGTTAGCAAACGATCCTCCAAACTGCGACATAATCCGCACCGCACCAGAAAAATCGATGTAATTGCCTCGTTTTCAATGTGTTGAGATAGATTTTGGTTGATTTTTCGCGCCGAGTGGATACGACGCAAGAGCAACACTTTTGGTCAATTTTCACTGCTCGCGCATTTGTGTACGGATGCGGGCGTGACAATCGGCATCGCTTGCGCCTGCCTGCCGCCGCCGTTTCGAGGGAATTTCACCTTGGAGTTTCACCTTTGGAAACGGTTAAATCTTAAAGAATTCAGACTTATTTGGTCCGGCATGATCCGGAGATGTGGAGTTCCTTATGAATATTGACGCCATTGCCATCGGCAAAAATCCGCCGCACGACGTCAATGTCGTCATTGAAGTTCCGATCGGCGGCGAGCCGATCAAATACGAGATGGACAAGGCGTCGGGCGCGCTGGTGGTCGACCGCTTCCTCTATACGGCGATGCGCTATCCGGGGAATTACGGCTTCATCCCGCACACCTTGTCGGAAGACGGCGACCCTTGCGACGTCATCGTCGCCAACACCCGAGCCATCGTGCCAGGCGCAGTGATGAGCTGCCGCGTGGTCGGCGTCCTGATGATGGAAGACGAAGCCGGCGGCGACGAAAAGATTATCGCCGTGCCCTCCGACAAGCTGACCCAGCGCTATCACAACATCAAGAACTACACCGACCTGCCCGAGATCACCCTCAAGCAGATCGAGCACTTCTTCCTGCATTATAAAGACCTCGAACCCGGCAAATGGGTGAAGGTCAAAAGCTGGGGCGATGTGGACACTGCAAAGCGCCTGGTGCTGGAAGGCATCGAGCGGGCGAAGGCTGCGAAGAAGAAGTAATGGAAGGGGCAGTCGGCAGTCGGTATTAGGCAGTCGGAAAAGAGACCTACTGCCTACTGCCTACTGCCTACGGCCTACTGCCTACTCCAGAGCGGCATTACCGC
>JAQGJO010000565.1 GCA_028290595.1 Hyphomicrobiales bacterium
GCCGCGGTGACGCCGGCAGCGACCGAGGCGATGCCGGCTTCCATGGCTTCGAGATAGACATCGAACGCCTGCTTCTGCGATTCGTTGGCTTCGCCGACCACCAGTGTGCGGCAGATCTGCGAATAATAGCCATCGACGCAGGGCGTCAGTTCCGTCGTCACCATGTCGCCCTGTTTCAGCACCTTGCCGCTGGGCGGCGCCATGCCACGCACTTCCTGGCCGCCGACGCCGATGATCATGAAGTTTTCCGCCACCCCCTTGGTGCGGAAGAAGGTCTCGATCTCGGCGACAAGTTCGTAGTCCTTGCGGCCGGGGCGCGCCGCATCGCGAAAGATCGCATAGCCTTCGTCCGCCAGTTTGGCGGCGCGACGGACGGCGTCCATCTCGATTTCGAGCTTGGTCATCAGCAGGCGCTCGATGACATTGGTGCCGTCGGCGACGCGCAGATCTTTTTCGCCGTGCAGAAGCCCATAAGGCAGCAGATGGAAGGGCGCCGCGCCGATCTTGCGATTGCCTTCGCGCGACAGCAGACTGCGCGCCTCCTTGACGAGGGACGGCGCGTAGACGACCTCGCAGGTCTGCGTTTCGTCTTTGGCGCGATCGGCTTCGGCGGCATCGTCGAGAATGAGCGTCGTCGATCCATCGGCGCGCACCAGCGCGATGCCCTGACCTTCCTGGATGCCGAAATCGGTCGCGTAGCGCAGGTGATCGGCATGCCAGTTGTTGCCGAAGAGCACGAGCACGTCGGTCTCTTCAGCCTTCATGGAGTCGGCAAGCGCCTTGAGGCGGGCTTTGTGCGCGGGACTTGTCATTGCACCCTCACGCGATCTTGGCGGTGGTTTTGGCTTTGGAGGCGACGGTGGTTTTCCAACCGTAGAACTCTTTCGCCTTGGCGGGTTCGACGAAGCCTTGCGCCACGTCGTTGGTGATGGCTTCCTGCGTGCGTTCCTGCGGCTTGCCGTAACCGCCGCCGCCGGCGGTGAGGAAGGTGACGCGGTCGCCCTTGGCGAGCGGAATCTCGGTGCCCTTGAACACGATGCGCTCGGTGCCTTCGGCAGGTTTCACGATGGCGACATTGTGCGCGCCATTGCCGCCCCCGTTCAACCCCCACGGCGGGTTGCGCGTGCGTTCGCAATTGATGGTGACCTGGCACGGCACGAGCGTGCGATAGGTGATGCGCACGCCGAGGCCGCCGCGATATTTGCCCGGCCCGCCGGAGTCATCGCGTAGGGCATGTTCGTCGACGAGGATCGGATAGCGGATTTCCTGCAGTTCCACCGGCGAGTTGCGCACGTCGCCCTGGCAGACGGAGACGCTGGCGTCCTCGCCGTCTTCCGTCGGCCTTCCGCCCCAGCCGCCGCCGAAAATATTGAGCAGCAAGAAGCGCGTGCCGTCCTCCTTGTAACCATAGAAGGAGCAGCCGCCCATGTCGCCCTTGTGAGCGGCGGGAATCAGCTTCGGCAGGGCCGGCGCTAGTGCTTTCAGAATGGTGTCGATGGTCGTCGGCAGCGCGATGCTCCACAGGCCGATGGCAGCGCCGGCTTTGGCGCTGACGATCGTGCCGTCGGGGATTTTCACATTGAGCGCGCGGAAGCAGCCCTCGTTGACGTCGAGATCGGGCGAGGTGATCGCCTTGAAGGCGACACGGGCTGCGGCAATGCCGCCGGACTTGCCGGAGTTCAGCGGCGAGTTGGTCTGCGCGTTCATCTCGCTGTAATCGACCGTCATGATCGGGCCGGCGATTTCGACGGTGACCTTGATGCGGATCGGCTGGGTGAGATTGCGGCCGTCGTTATCAAGCTCGCTTTCGGCCTGATAGACGCCATCGGGAATTTTCTCGATGACGCTGCGCACGGCCTGGTCGGCCTGGTCCCAGATGCGATCGACGCAGGCTTCGACGGTGGGGCGGCCATAACGCTGGACGAGCTCGCCGTAGCGCCGTGCACCGAGCTGGCACGAGGCCATCTGGGCGCGCAGATCGCCGAGGCTGGCATCGGGGAAGCGCACGTTGTCGTGGATGATCTGCCAGAGCGTTTCGTTGCGCTTGCCCTCTTCGTAGATCTTGAGGGACCGCATCTGCAGGCCTTCGGCGTAGATTTCCGTCGTCAGCGACGAGCCGAAGCCGATGCGCATGCCGCCAATGTCGACCCAATGGGCGCGGTTGGCGGCGAAGCCGACCAGTTCACCATCGACGAAGCAGGGCGCATAGATGACGACGTTGTTGAGATGCTGGCCGCAGACTTCGCCATGATTCATGATCATGATGTCGCCGGGCTTGAAGCCGTCGAGGCCCCAGCGCTTGATGCCGTCTTCGACGGCGACGCCGAGATCGGCCAGGAAGATCGGCAGGCCGCCGCGGTTCTGCGAGATCATGCGGCCCGAGGTGTCGATGAGGCCGCAGCAGAAATCGCGCACCTCGTAGATCATCATGTTGTAGGCGGCCTTGCACAGGGCGTTGGCCATTTCGTCGGCATAGGCGACAATCGAATTGCGGACCACTTCGACCGTGATCGGATGCGCGTCGATGTTCTTCTTGGTCGTTGTCATTGTCGTTGTCATGGCGCTCACGCCTCCTTGCCGGCGAGATCGACGATGAGATGGCCGGCTTTCGTCACGGTCACTTTGTCTCCCGGGTGAATGAGAATGGTGGAGTTCGGCTCCTCGATGACGGCGGGGCCGATGAAAGTGAAGCCGGCCGGCAGGGCGGGACGCCACAACACGCGGGCCTTCTCCGGCTTTTCCGGATCGGAGAAGATGACGTCGCGGCTGGTTTCCTCGGCCGTCTCGGTCGGGGTCCAGTCTTCCGACAGCCATTCCTCGGCGATTGTGTCGCTGCGCGCCGCCGTCACCACGAGGCGGAGATTGACGACTTCGAGTTTCTCTTCGAGAGCCGACTGGCCATAGCGCTGATCGTGCTCTTCGTTGAACAGCGCCCGCACTTTGGCGATATCGCCGGTGAGCATCTGCGGCGACGAGATCGCGATCGCCAGAGCGTGTTCCTGGCCGACGTAGCGCAGGTCGGCATAGAAGCGGAAGTCGGCGACATCGGCGCCGACGTCGTCGCGCTGCATCTGGGCTTTGCCATCCTGGCCGAGCTCGGTAAAGACTTTTTCGACCAGGCCAGCATCGAGCGCGCCGAGGCGGCCGACGAGCGTGCGCACGAAATCCTGCCGCCACGACGCCATCAGCATGCCGAGCGCCGAGAAAGTGCCGGGCAGTTTGGGAATGATGACCTGCGGAATGAAGATTTCCCGCGCAATGGCAATGGCGTGCAGGGGGCCTGCGCCGCCGAAGGCGATCATTGCGGTGTCGCGCGGATCGACGCCCTTGTTGACGGAGACGGCGCGGACCGAGAGCGACATGTTGTTGTCGGAAATGGTGGCGACGCCGAGCGCCGCTTCCTTGGTCGACAGGCCAAGCGGCTTGCCGATCTTTTCGTCGATGGCGCGCTCTGCTGCTGCCATATCGAGATGCATGTTGCCGCCGAGGAAGCGGTGGCCGTTGATGCGGCCGAGCACGAGATCGGCATCGGTGACGACAGGGTCCATGGAGCCTTTGCCGTAGCAGGCAGGGCCGGGATCGGCGCCGGCACTGCGCGGGCCGACATGCAGGCCGCCGGTCGGATCGACCCAGGCGATGGAGCCGCCGCCGTTGCCGACTTCGACAATGTCGACGACTGGCAATTGCATCGGCTGGCCGGAGGCGTGATCGCCGATCACATAACCTTCTTCGATCGCCGGATGGCCGTTGGTGATCAATGAGGATTTGGCGGTGGTGCCGCCCATGTCGAAGCCGATGCACTTGGCAAGGCCGAGATGGGTGGCCAACCTGCCGGCGCCGATCATGCCGGCGACCGGGCCAGATTCCATCATCGACACCGGCTGCGCCTTGGCCTGATCGAGCGACATGACGCCGCCGTTCGAGCGCATCAGATGCAGTTTGCCGACGAATTCCTCCTTGCGGAGATAGTCGTCGAGCGTGCCGAGATAATTGCGCACGCGCGGCCCGACGAAAGCGTTGAGCACGGTGGTCGAGGTGCGCTCGTATTCGCGGAATTCGCGCAGGATCTCGTGGCTCAAGGTCACGAACAGGCCCGGGATGGTCGCTCGCAGCACTTCGCCGATGGCGCGCTCATGGTCGGGATTGGCATAGGAATGCAGCAGGCAGACGGCGACCGCCTCGATGCCCTGCGCCTTGATCTCGCGGGCGATGGTCTCGACTTCGGCCGTGTCCAGGGCGGTCAGAACGTCGCCCGTGTGAGTGACGCGTTCCGCCACTTCGAACGTCAGGCGGCGCTCGACCAACGGCTTGGGGCGATGAAACCAGAGGTTGAACGCCTCGATGCGATTGCCGCGGCCGATGGCGTAGACGTCGCGAAAGCCCTTCGTCGTGATCAGCGCTGTTATCGCGCCTTTGCGCTCAAGCACCGTGTTGATGGCGATGGTCGAACCATGCAGCACTTCGCCGAGACCCGGCAGGTCGCACTTGGCAAGCCGCAGGGTGTCGGCGACGCCGCGCGTCGGGTCTGCCGGCGTTGTGGAGGACTTGGATGTGACGATCTTGCCGTCGATGCATCCGACGAGGTCGGTGAAAGTACCGCCGATATCTACGCCTACGATATTCATTTATTCCCCGATTTCGACAATTGGAGCTTCGACACTTGAATTTTGGGCGCCTTGCGTTTGCCAGGCGTCAGCCTGTTCTCCGCGATGCGCACGAGTTCGTTGAAAACGATAGCGATGATTGCAAGACAGATGGTCAGCGCGAACAGCGGCGCCGGATTGTAATTCTCGGCGAAGACGCGCGTGTAATAGCCGACACCGCCCGTCGAGACGTAGAGCTCTGCCAGGATGACGCCGAGCAGGGTCAGGGTCATGCCGAGCCGCAGGCCGGTGAACAGGCTGGGCACCATGTTCGGCAGGATAACGTGGCGAATGATGTCCGATCTCGATGCGCCCATGGATTTGGCGCCGCGCAGGTGCAGTTCCTTCACATCGCGCATGCCGGCGACGACATTGACGATGATCGGGAAGATGCCGTGCGAAAAGCCGAAGAATATCTTGGCTGCCGGCCCCAAGCCGAAGATCATGATGACCAGCGGCATGAAGGCCACCTGCGGGATGGCAAACAGCATCAGCACGATGGGAAACAAGGCGGCGCGGCTGAAGTTCGTCGCGCCGATGACAAGTCCGATCAGCAGGCCGAGAATAACCGCCATGCCGTAGGCGACGGCGATCTCCATGACGCAGAGCCAGAGCGCGTTGACGATCTTGGGTTCGGAGATCACCGACGTAAAGAAGGCGTCGAGAACGGCCGACGGCGGACGCATGAACGCCGGATCGGCGTGGAAGCGGCCGTAATATTCGAGCAGCGCGATGACGATGGCGATGAGGCCGACTCTCAGCCAGAACGGGCTCTTGAGCATCTTCGCCAATTGCGACGGGCCGGGTGCGCGCGGTTGGGTGGAGGTGAGACTGGTCATGATCCGCTCACCTCGACCTGATTCTGTTTTCGAAACTGTAGGCGAGCAGATTGAGCGTCACCGACATGCAGACGACGAACAGGATCCAGGCAAACATACGCGCCGGTTCCATGAGTTCTGCCGCCAGAGCGATATTTCGGCCGATGCCTGCGACCGACGAGATGGTTTCGCCGCCGAGCACCGAGGCAAGACAGATGAAGAAACCGATCCGCAGGCCGGTGAACAGCACCGGTAGGGCGCCCGGCATCAGCACATAGCGGAAGATCTGCCAGCGCGAACCGCCCATGGACTGCGCCGCGAGAAGATAGCGCTGCTCCATATTGGAGAAAGCGGCGATCGTGTTCAGGGCAATCGGAAAGAATGCGTAAGTCGCGCCGTAGGCGACTTTCGATCCGGTGCCGACGCCGAAGAACAGGATGAACATCGGAAAGAACAGCGTGATCGGAATGGTGAACAGGCCGGAGATCAGCGGTTCGATGGTGGCGATCGCCAGTTTCGAACGGGTGACGAGATAACCGGCTAGTACCCCGGTGAAGAGCGCGATGACGAAGCCCTTGAGCACGGTCGTCAGGGTGACGAGCACGGCCGACCAGAAGGAGGCCGTCTTGAACAGGGTCGTCAGCGCGTTGATGACATCACCCGGTTTCGGCAGGAACAGGCGGCTGATGTTGCCGCTTTCCGTCAGCGCGTACCAGGTGGCGGCGACAAGCACGAGAAAGACGTATTGTACCGAACGGGAGGAAAGGCTGGCGCGCTGCATGGTCAGGCGCTCGCCGGTTGTGGGTCGCGCTGCAGCGCCATGGTGGCGCGGATTTCGTCGCGCAGCAGGGCGTAGCATTCGTTGCGCAATTCGCTGAAGCGCGGCTCGAGCATGAAGTCGGGCGAGCGCGGATGCGGCGTCTTGACGTCGATGATCGTCTTGATCTTGCCGGGGCGGGCACTGATCACCGCGATGCGATCGGAGAGGAACACGGCCTCGGCGAGTGAATGGGTGACGAAGACAATCGTCTTGCCGGTTTCGGCGAGCAATTGCGACAGGTCCTCGCCCAGCACCATGCGTGTCTGCTCGTCAAGCGCCGCGAACGGCTCGTCCATCAGCAGAATGCCGGTCTTGACGCAGATGCCGCGCGCCATGTTGACGCGCTGGCGCATGCCGACCGAGAGCTGATCTGGATAGTGCTTGGCGAAAGACGCCATGCCGACGGCCTTCAGCGCCGTCATCGCGCGGTCGTCCCATTCGGATCTGGGGATGCCCTGGAATTTAAGCGCGATGTGGAAATTTTCGATCACCGTGTACCAGGGAAACAAAGTGCTTTCCTGAAACACGAAGGCGATCTTGTCCGGGTGCGGCTTGCCGTCGACCAGGCGGCCGTCGACCGTCACCGAACCGCTCGACGGCCTGAACAGGCCGCCGACGATGTTGAGCAAAGTGCTCTTGCCGCAGCCCGACGGCCCGAGCAGGCAAACGAATTCGCCCCTTTTGATGTCGAGCGAAATATTGTCGAGCGCGAGCACGCTTTCGGGCGAGCCTTCGTCGCCGAAACGCTGCGTCACGTTCTTGATCGAGATAGCAATATCGTCGTTATTCTTGTCGACCTGAGTCATCCGTGCGGGTGCCTTTAGAAATTAGACTTGGCCTTTATGGGAAGTCAGATTTTGACCGGCGCGAAGCCGGGCATGAACAGTTCCTTGGCTTCGGGAATCCGGTCGAGGATGCCGAGGTCCTTGAGCGAAAAGCGGATCGTCTCGATCGCCTTGGGATTGAAGGTGCCGTCCAT
>JAQGJO010000567.1 GCA_028290595.1 Hyphomicrobiales bacterium
CGGACGGCTGACCAGCGCGGCGTCCGCCGCCTGTCGCCGTTTACCGTGCCGTCCTTCCTCGTCAATCTTGCTGCCGGCCAGGTTTCGATCCGCCATGGATTCAAAGGCCCGATGGGCGCGCCGGTCACCGCCTGCGCCGCCGGCGTTCAGGCGATCGGCGACGCCGCGCGTATGATCCGTGCCGGGGAAGCTGACGTTGCTATATGCGGCGGCGCCGAGGCCTGCATGAACAATGTCAGCCTTGGCGCCTTCGCCGCAGCGCGGGCTTTGTCAAACGGGTTTAACGACACGCCGGAGCGCGCCTCGCGGCCGTTCGATACGGCGCGCGACGGTTTCGTCATGGGCGAGGGCGCGGGTATTTTTGTGATCGAGGATCTCGAACATGCGCTGGCGCGTGGCGCACGCCCATTGGCGGAAATTGTCGGCTACGGCACGACATCTGATGCGCATCACATCACGTCTGGCCCCGAGGATGGCAACGGCGCGCGCCGGGCGATGGAAATCGCTCTGGCGCAGGCGGAAATCTCGCCCGGCGACGTCCAGCATCTCAACGCCCATGCCACGTCGACGCAGGTCGGCGATCGCGGCGAAATCGCTGCGATCAAAACGCTATTTGGCGGCAACAGAAAGATCGCCGTCAGCGCCACCAAATCGGCGACCGGCCATCTGCTGGGCGCAGCCGGCGGGCTCGAAGCCGTCTTCACGCTGCTGGCGTTGCGCGATCAGATCGCGCCACCGACGCTCAACCTGGAAACGCTGGATCCCGAGGCCGACGGCATGGACGTGGTTTCGGGCACGGCAAGACCGCTGGAGATGGAATACGCCATTTCCAACGGTTTTGGTTTCGGCGGCGTCAACGCCAGCGTGCTTTTGCGCCGCTGGAGCTAACGCGAACGTCCGGCAGGTCAGCTTAGGCGGGCTTGCCGGACTTTTCTTCTTCGAAAGAGACGGCGACCGCGGCATTGGCCGACAGGCGCACTTTCTGCCCCTCAATGTCGGCGACCAGTCCGATGTCGATGAAATGGTGATGGCCCTTATGCTTGCCTTCGCCGCTGTCGGCCTTGACGAGCTTGATGCGGCCGCTTTCAACGCGGTCGACAGTGCCGACATGAACGCCATCGGCGCCGATGACTTCCATCTTCTCGGTGATCTTGCTTGCTAGCTGGTTGTCGTTCATTTGGTTTCTCCTCGGCGCATCTACTGCAACGCCCAAGGACCAGCGGCGTTCCATCACGCCTTTGTCTGTGCGTCGCGCTGCTTGATCAACTGGTCGAGTTCGGCCTGCTGATTGGCAATGCGCTGCGAGATCCGGTCCTCGTCGGCAGCGCCGGAAGACCCGGAAGCCTGCTCGACCAGTTGGCGCAGGTTGTCCCTGAGAATAGCGATGCGCCGGTCAATTTCTGCAATGGTCAGTGGATTGTCCGGCATGGTTCTATCTCCGATGGGTGAACTTGCCGATCATCCTATCACGCGGGCCATCCACTTCGCTCGCTTCTAATGCCGCGGCGGCGTTGCCTCGTGCCGGAGATGCGGGCGGCTTTGCCAGGCGATGAAGGCGCCCATGGCGAGGAGTATGAGCGAGAGCGTGAATTTCTCAAGCGGGTTTTCGATGCCCTGGATCGTGAGACTGACGATGGCGGCGACGACCATCGCGCCGGTGACCAGTAGCCCGCCGAGCAGGCCGGTCATGGGAACAAGGACAAAGACGCCGGCGACGATCTCGATGCCGCCAATGAGATATTGAAGCCAGATGCCGGAGCCGAGCTGCTCGAACAGCAATGTCATGGCGGGGTCACCCGTGAGCTTTTTATAACCGGTGCTCAGGAAAAATCCGGCCAGGACGATGCGCAGCGTCCAGGTGGCAAAGGAAACGGCTTTTGCGGAACGGGGGACTTTCGCAGAATGAGACATTTTCGCGGAATGAGACATGGCCATACCTCGGACGAGATGGGCGGCGACAATCGGAAACAACATTCTTTGGTGTCAGGGCAATCGACTTTGTGGCGCTTTCCGGTCGGCGACGTGGCCGGAATTCGTCGGTGCCAGCGCCGAAGCCATAACGCGGGTCACCGTAAGACGTTGCATGGCGGAGTCTTTTTAGTGAATCGTCTCTCATGTTACTTATGTTGTTGAACTATTCAAGATGTGAAATTATTTATCCCTGGATGGCTTGTGGTATCTTAGCGTGGAGCAAAGGAATCAGTTTTGAAAAACCTGCCGCCCGGCGTTGCCGCCCTGTTCGCGATGCACGAGATTCACGATGCGCTCCGCCGCGCTTTCGAGCGCGATCAGCGTATTACGAATTATACGAAGACGGAAAAGATGCTCATTTTCCGTCTGAGCGAGCCGTTGCGCATGGGCGAACTTGCCCAGGCCTTGCACTGTCTGCCCTCGAATGTGACCGCCCTGGTCGACCAGCTCGAGGCCAAAGGGCTGGTGCGCCGCGAACCGTCTCCCGCCGATCGCCGCGCCAAGCAACTCGTCCTGACCCAGGAGGGGATGCAGGTGCGCCAGAGCCTGGCCGAGACCGCGGCGGAAATCTTCTCGGAAGTGACCGGGTTGAGGGGGCACGAGATCGACGATCTCCTGAACCTGTTCAGCCGCCGTCAAAAGGCAGCGGCTGAATAGCAATTCGCGCAGAGTCTTTACATGTCTTTCAGAGCGCGCAGCGCATCTGGGGTGTCGATATCGGCGGTGATGGCGTCATCGTCGATCGGCAGTTCGACGACTTTGTCGCCGGCCGCCTGAAGCACTTTGCGGGCGCCCTGGTCGCCTTCGATGCGGGTGAGCAAGGGAAATGCGGCTCTTGCGATGACGACGGGATTGGCGCGCTGGCCATTGAAGGTCGGCACGACGGCCAGTGCCAGGGGCCGCGCCGTGAGTGTTGCGATCAAACGGTCGATGATGGCGGCGCTGACTCTTGGCATGTCGGCGAGCAGCACGATAAAGCCGCTGCAATCGCGCGGAATGGCGACGAGCCCGCGCTTCAGGGACGAGGCAAGGCCGCTGGCGTAATCCGCGTTATGGGTGACGATGACGTCCAGTCCCGCCAGGGCAGCCGCGACATTGGCTTGCGCGTGACCAGTGACGACGATGACCGGCCGTGCGTGCGAGGCGAGCGCGGCATCGACCACATGGCGGAGAAGGGGCTTGCCGTCGAGTTGCGCCAGCACTTTCGAGGCGCTGGCGGGCTCGGCGGCGCGAAAACGCGTCGCCATGCCGGCTGCGAGAATGACCGCCGCGACGTGATCGGTCGGTGCTTTATTCATGCTCAATCCGCAGGTGCGACGTCGCGCGGCTGGCCGCGGGCGACGATTTCCATCAGCAGGCCGCCGGCACCCATGCGGCGGATGTCGCGCGCCTT
>JAQGJO010000571.1 GCA_028290595.1 Hyphomicrobiales bacterium
GATCTCATGAAGGCCTGACGGCAGATTCCCTACCCACGGAGACACTGACTATGATTAGCGACATCGATCGCCGCCGCTTTTGCGCGGCCGGCGCGGCCCTTGTTCTGGCGCTTGCGCCACAGGCGGCGCGTGCTGCTGACGCGGAAGTAAAGATCGACAACTTCACCTTCACTCCCGAGACGCTCAACATAAAGCCGGGCACGGTGGTGAAATGGACGAATGTAGATGACATCCCGCATTCGATTGTGACGGTGAATGGAAAAATCCATTCGCGCGCGCTCGACACGGATGACGCATTCAGTTTCACCTTCACCGAACCTGGCAGCTACGACTATTTTTGCGGGTTGCATCCTCATATGAAGGGGAAGATTATTGTGACGCCGTGAGGGGTTCGCATGCAGCCTGTGCGCGTTTGACCGAAGACAGCCATCGTCGTCTGTTTCGCGAGGTGGTGATGCCCCATCTCGACGATGCCTATGCGTTTGCCCGCTGGTTGACGGGCAATGCCACCGACGCGGAAGACGTTGTGCAGGAGGCGTGTTTGCGCGCCCTGAACGGCGTCGGGACCTACGCGGGCGGCAATGCACGCGCGTGGTTGCTGTCTATCGTGCGCAACACGACATTCACCTGGCTTGCCCGCAACCGGCCGAAAGCCCTTGTCCTGACGGACGATCTCGAAGCCGCCGAACGGTCCGCGCCTGTACCTGAAACCACGACACCGGAGACTGACCTGATCGCGCGCGCCGATGAAGCCCTCCTTCACGCGGCCGTCGCTGGCCTGCCGCCGCCGTTCCGCGAGACGCTGGTGCTGCGCGAGTTCAACGGATTGAGTTACCGCGACATTGCGGATGTGACCGGCGTTGCCGTCGGGACGGTGATGTCGCGTTTAGCGCGCGCGCGCGCCCTGCTGATCGAACGGATCGGAAAGGAACTGTCATGAGCGATGACCCGATCGATCCGCGCCTGATCCTGCAGGCGGCTCTCGACGGCGAGCTGGATGCCGCCGCACAGGCAGACTTCGAACGCCGGCTTGCCGAGGATCCTGCACTCGCCGCCGACTATGCGCGCCACGCCACGCTGCAACGCGTGCTGCAAACAAGGATTCCGCGCGAGCGTGCGCCGGCTGGATTGCGTGCCCGGCTCGACGCACTATCCAGCCCGCCAATCACGCAACCTGCGCAACCGCTGCGACGCGACTTTATGAAGATGGCTGCTGCGCTGGCGGTCGGCGTGGGTCTCGGCGGCGGCGCGACCTTCCTGGCGCTTGGTCCGCGCGAACCTGATGTTGTCGACGCGCTGATCACCAGTCACCGCCGCGCGCTGCTGTCGGGAACGCCCGTCGATATCGCCTCGAACGACCGTCACAATGTCAGGCCGTGGTTCGATGCCAGGATTGCGATCTCGCCGCCGGCTCCCGATCTGGCAGCCCAGGGCTTTCCGCTGCTCGGGGGGCGCGTGGATGTGATCGGTGGTGCGCCGGCACCGGCGCTCGTCTATCGGCTCGGCGCGCATGTCGTCAGTGTGACGGCGCTGCCCGCTGCCAGCCCCTCGCTGCAAACGGCCGGCAACGCCGGCTTTCACGCCTTGAGCTGGCGCGCGTCAGGTTTCACCTTCTGGGCGGTCAGCGATGCCGACCGTCACGAACTCGACGGTTTCGTAGGCACCTTTAAAGCTGCCATCGCGAACGATGCGGGAGCAGCCGCGCCACGTTAACTGGCGTGCGTTTATCCCGACGTGGATCCAAACAGCTTTGCGGCCCGGCGGTACATTTCTTCGGCGGTGACGTCTTCGATATGCGTGGCAATGGACCACACATGGCCGAAGGGATCGGCAAGCTGGCCAACGCGATCGCCATAGAATTCGTTGGAGACCGGCCGCAGCAGGGTCATGCCTGCCGCCAGCGCACGCTCAACCACGGCGTCGACATCTTCCATGTAGATATGCATTTTCACCGGCGTGCCGCCCAGGGTCTTCGGGCTGATCGTGCCGTATTCCGGAAATTCATCGGACAGGCTGAAGAGCGCCCGCCCGATTTTCAGTTCCGCGTGCCCGAGACGGCCATCGGGCTGATCGAACCTGAGCGTGACCTCGGCGCCGAAAACTTTTGTGTAAAGTTCGAGCGCTTCGTATCCTTTGTCGACGCACAGGCTCGGCACCCCGCCTGCGTAAGCATCCGGTATGGCCTTGACCGCCATGGCTTCCTCCATCGAATAGACCGGCGATGTTTCGCACGGTCCCTTTTCGATGTCGAATGCGTTTATTCGGCGGCGGAGCGCACGTTACTGCGGCGCTTCAGCAGATCGACCAGCATCGGCGTGTCCATCACATCGCCGAAGGTCAGGTAGATCGACCGCAGGGTGGCATTATGCTCTTCGTCATTGTCGGCAGCGTTACCGTCGGAGACCATGACGACCTTGTAGTTGAGCATCATCGCGTCGCGCGCGGTGGATTCGCAGCAGACATTAGTGACGGTGCCGGTGATGAGCACGGTATCGACGCCACTCTCACGCAGAATGCCGTCGAGATCGGACGACCCTTGAATGAAGGCGCTGAAGCGGTGCTTCTCGCAATAAATATCGTCCGGGCGGGCATCCATTTCCGGCCACAGGGCATAGCCTTCCGACCCGCGCTCGAGCGCAGCGAAGCGCATCTTGGCGCGTTCATGCGAGACAATATTGTGGGCATTGGACCAGGTGATCTTGTCGCCCGCCGTGCAGGCGGTCTGAATCCAGATGACGATGCCACCGGTTTCGCGTACGGCTTGGGCCAGCTTGTTGATGGCCGGAACGATCTTCGGCGCCATTTCGCAAGGGGCGTGGGCTACCGGCACCGGCATGAAAGCGTTCTGCATGTCGATGACGACGAGCGCGGTCTTCGAGGGGATGAGGTCGTCGTGAATATGTTCGCGCCCACGGCGCTTGATGACGCGGTCGACCACGGATTGCGGAATGTCGATCTTGTGCATGGATGTCTCCGGTGGCTCACAAACGAAAGCTGAGTACGATAGAAGCATGACATGCTAGCCCGCCAAAGCTCAACTGCAAAACGTCAGGAAACCATCGCGGCGGTACTGCTTGCCTGGTATGACCGGCATCGCCGCAAACTGCCGTGGCGGGCGCTGCCGGGCATCATGCCCGATCCCTATGCAGTGTGGCTGTCGGAAGTCATGTTGCAGCAGACCACCGTGCCTGCGGTAAAGCCCTATTACGAGCGGTTTCTGACATTGTGGCCGCGCGTGCACGATCTCGCGGCAGCGCCGGTCGACGATGTGATGAAAGCTTGGGCTGGCCTTGGCTATTATAGTCGCGCCCGCAATCTGCATGCCTGCGCCAAGGCTGTCGTCGCAGAGCACGACGGCCTGTTTCCCGCCGACGAAGCCGCGCTGCGCGCCCTGCCCGGCATCGGGCCTTACACGGCCGCCGCCATCGCCGCGATCGCCTTCGGCCGGCGCGCGGTCGTCGTCGACGGCAATGTCGAGCGGGTCGTCACGCGGCTCTTCACCATCGACACGCCGATGCCTGCGGCGAAGACGACGATCCGTGCCCGTACCGACGACATCACGCCCGATGATCGCGCCGGCGATTTCGCGCAGGCGATGAAGGATCTCGGCGCCACGCTTTGCACGCCGAAAAACCCGGCCTGCGCACTGTGCCCGCTGACCGCATCGTGCCTGGCGCGCCAGAGCGGCGAGCAGGAGCGTTATCCGGTTAAGGCGCCGAAGGTGGCGCGGCCGCATCGCACCGGCGCGATCTTCTATCTGCGCCGGGCCGACGGCCATGTGCTGGTGCGGCGGCGGCCGCCGAAAGGCCTGCTCGGCGGCATGCTGGAATTTCCCGGCAGCGAATGGCGCATAAATTTTTCGCAGGCCGATGCGCTGGCACAAGCCCCCTTCAAAGCCAAATGGCAGCGAATCGCAGGAACGGTCGAACACGTGTTCACGCATTTCTCACTGGCGCTGACGGTCTATCGCGGCGTGCTGCCGCAAGGCGCGGCGACGCCGGAGGCCGGCCAGTGGATTGAGGAAGGTGAACTCGATAGCGCCGGCTTGCCGAGCGTCATGCAGAAGGTGCTCGTGCACGCACGCGGCAAATGACGTGATGGGGCTGCTCAGCCTTGCGATGAGGTCGGCGCCAGCAGCGCCCGCTCGATCGCGGCGATCATGCGCGGATCTTCAGGCTCGACGGCGCTGGGAAACACGGCGGCGATCCTGCCGTCGCGGCCGATCAGATATTTGTGGAAGTTCCACGCCGGCGTTTCCTTCGGCCGCTCCGCCGCCGCCCAGCGATAAAAGCGATGAGCGCCAGGGCCTTTCACCACAGCCTTTTCCGTCATCGGAAAATCGACCTTGAAGGCTTCGACAGTCGCGGTGATTTCCTTGGCGCCGCCCGGCTCCTGGCCGCCGAAATCATTCGACGGCACGCCGATCACCGTCAGCCCGCGCGCCTTGTAGACGTCGTAGAGCTTTTCCAGTCCCGAATATTGATTAGTGTAACCGCACAGGCTGGCTGTGTTGACCACCAGCGCTAGCTTGTCGGCATAATCGCCGAGACGGATTTCGCCGCCGTTGAGCCCGCCGAACGTGAAGGCATAGGCGGTCATCCGGCTCATTTCCTGGGCCAACAGGGATTTCGGCGCCAAGGCCGCCGTTCCGATCAGTCCGAGCATACATCTGCGATCCAGCATGACGGTCATTCCTCCGACGATCGCGCAGCTTCAGAAATATATACGCTTTAGCGGCCCGCGTGGATGCCAAGGGGCGAATAAATTTCGCATGGCTGCGAATGCGTCCAAAGAACGCGCCCAAGGCTGGAAATTTTCCATTCAAAGGCTTGCCACTCAAGCACTTGGCTCACTGCCCGGGGTGTGCCAGAAAGAGCGCATAACGACCAACGGGAGGATCAAATGGCTGGAAATCGGCGCGCGCACGGATTGCGCCTAACGGCTTGCATGTTCGCAATCACTGCCGCCGCGGGCGGAGCTGCCGCGCAATCGGCCGATGGCTTTTTCAAGGGGAAGACGTTTACGATCAATGTCGGCGGCACGGCCGGCGGCGGCATCGACATCGGCGCGCGCATGCTGGCGCGGTTCATCGGCAAATATCTGCCGGGCCAACCGCAGACGCTGGTGCAGTTGATGCCCGGCGCCGGCGGCGTCCGACTGGTCGAATATCTTTATTCGGTGGCGCCGCGTGACGGCACCGTCATCGGCTCCTTCGCCGCCGGCCCGCTGATCGAGCCGCTCATCTCGAGCCGTAAGGTCGCTTACAAGATGACGGACTTCCTCTCCGTCGGCGCGCTCGAAAACGACGTCAGCTTTTGCGCCACCTATGTCACCTCGCCGGTCAAAAACCTCGAAGACGCCAAGAAGCGCGAAACCACTATGGCCGGCACCGGCGCCGCCTCCTCCACCGACATCTATCCAATGGCGCTGAATGCCTTGATCGGCACGAAATTCCGCGTCATCACCGGCTATGTCGGCACCCAGGAAACGATCATGGCGATCGAGCGCGGCGAGACCGACGGGCGTTGCGGCTGGGGCTATTCGAGCCTGAAATCCTCCAAGCCCGACTGGATCCGCGACAAGAAGATCAACTATCTCGTGCAGATGTCGCTGAAGAAGCATCCCGACGCTATGGACGTGCCCCTGGTCATGGACCTGATGACCAGCGAGGAAGACCGGCAGATCATGCGCATTCTGGTGACACCGCAGACGGTCACCAGGCCGTTTCTGGCACCCCCTGGCCTGCCGCCGGAGCGCGCCAAGGAGGTCCGCGCGGCGTTCTGGGCAGCCTTGAACGACAAGGAGCTGCGCGCCGAATTCTCCAAGATCATGGGCGAAGAGCCGACGCCGACATCGGGCGAAGACATGCAGAAACTGCTCGAAACCATCTACGCCACCCCCGAGCCGGTGGTGGACAAATTACGGGCAATTTTGAAGCAATAAGACCCAACAGCTGCAAGTTACGCGATTTTAGCCGTTTCAGCGGCTTAAATCGCGGTTTCCTGCCGAGATTCGGGCCTGGTTTCCTTGCAGCCGGGCCCATGAACTGTTAGATAAGCCCCGTCTTTCGAGGGTATCTCTCGCGGGAGGCATTCACCGCTTTCGAGCGCCGGTTTCGCGCCGGCCCGCCGCAAGGCGGAGTTCTGTTCAACATCGACAGGCTCCGGCGCCCGAAGCAAATTTTAACTCTAACCCGAAGCCGGCGACGTCGGTCCGGGTGCGCGGTCAGCGCAAACCGGGCCTTTCCAGGAGATCCAATGGCAAATATTTCGTCCAGCCTCGCGCCGTCGCGCGAGGATTTCGCGGCTATGCTCGATGCGAGCTTCGGCGACAACGATGCGCTCGAAGGTTCGGTCATCAAGGGCAAAGTCGTCGCCATCGAAAAAGACATGGCAGTCATCGACGTCGGCTTGAAGACAGAAGGCCGCGTTGCACTGAAAGAATTCATGGGCCCCGGCCGTGACCAGGTTCTGGTCGTCGGAGACGAGGTCGAGGTCTACCTCGAGCGCATCGAAAACGCGCTCGGCGAGGCCGTCATCTCGCGCGACAAGGCGCGCCGCGAGGAGAGCTGGGTCAAGCTCGAAAAGGCGTTCGAGGCCAAGGAAAAGGTCGAAGGCGTCATCTTCAACCAGGTCAAGGGCGGCTTCACGGTCGATCTCGACGGCGCCGTGGCGTTCCTGCCGCGCTCGCAGGTCGATATCCGTCCGATCCGCGACGTCTCGCCGCTGATGGGCGTGCCGCAGCCGTTCGAAATCCTCAAGATGGATCGCCGCCGCGGCAATATCGTCGTGTCGCGCCGCACCGTTCTTGAAGAGAGCCGCGCCGAACAGCGCCACGAAATCGTTGGCAAGCTCGAAGAAGGCCAAGTCATCGAAGGCACGGTCAAGAACATCACCGATTACGGCGCGTTCGTGGACCTGGGCGGCATCGACGGCCTGCTGCATGTCACCGACATCGCCTGGCGTCGCGTCAACCACCCGAGCGAAGTGCTCAACATCGGCCAGACCGTGCGCGTGCGCATCGTGAAGATCAATCACGAAACGCATCGCATCTCGCTGGGCATGAAGCAGCTCCTCGACGATCCGTGGCAGGGCATCGAAGCCAAGTACCCGCTCAACGCCCGCTTCCATGGCCGCGTGACCAACATCACCGACTACGGCGCGTTCGTCGAACTCGAGCCGGGCATCGAAGGCCTCATCCACGTTTCCGAAATGTCGTGGACGAAGAAGAACGTGCATCCGGGCAAGATCGTCGCATCGAGCCAGGAAGTCGACGTTCAGGTGCTCGAAGTCGATCCGGTCAAGCGGCGTATTTCGCTCGGCCTCAAGCAGACCCTGCAGAACCCGTGGGAAGCCTTCGCAGAGAAGTTCCCGAAGGGTGCTGTCGTCGAGGGCGAGGTCAAGAACAAGACCGAATTCGGCCTGTTCATCGGTCTCGATGGCGATGTGGACGGCATGGTCCATCTCTCCGATCTCGACTGGAAGCGTCCGGGCGAGCAGGTGATCGAAGAGTACAAGAAGGGCGATATGGTTCAGGCGCAGGTGCTTGACGTCGATATCGAGAAGGAGCGCATTTCGCTCGGCATCAAGCAGCTCGGCAGCGATCCGTTCGCCACCGCCGGCGCCAGCAAGACGCCGGAAGAAGGCGGCGAGATGCGCAAGGGCAGCGTCGTCACGTGCGAAGTTCTCGAAGTCAAGGAAGGTGGCCTTGAGGTGCAGATTGTCGGCACCGATCTCACCACCTTCGTCAAGCGCAACGAACTCGCCCGCGACCGCGGCGACCAGCGTCCCGACCGGTTCTCGGTCGGCCAGAAGGTCGATGCCCGCATCACCGTGTTCGACCGTAAGGCCCGCAAGGTCTCGGTGTCGATCAAGGCTCTCGAAATGGCCGAAGAGAAGGAAGCCATCGCGCAGTTCGGCTCCGCCGATTCCGGCGCGACCTTGGGCGACATTCTCGGCACCGCGCTGAAGGCCCGCGAAAACGCGGACAAGAAGCCCGGTTCGAAATAATCCTGCCGCCAGTATGACTGGCGCTTAAGGAAATATTGACCCGCGCGGAGAAATCCGCGCGGGTTTTTCTTTTGGCAGTAAGGCTTGTTGAACTAAGCTCTGTGAATTCAAGCCGTGATCTTTAATTTGTCGCAATTTCAGACGCACAAGAGCTTCTTGTTTTGACGCATTTTCTTCACGCGAACCGGCATCCACTTCGCTTGAAAATGCTGTAGCCACCGTCAACGGAGTGACCAGAATGGCGAACGAATTACCTGCCGACTATCTGATCGACCGCCGCCGGCTGAGGCGCAAACTATCGTTCTGGCGCATCGCCGCATTTGCGGTTCTGGTCATCGCGCTGGGAGCCGCCGCCTATCGCTGGACTGATGGACTGTCGGTGGCAGCCTCGCGCCATCACATTGCGCGCCTGACCCTCAGCGGCGTGCTGACGGGTGACCGCGACACGCTCAAACTCATCGACGACATCGGCAAATCGCAAGCGAGCGCGGTGATCGTCTCGATCGAAAGCCCCGGCGGGACGACGACCGGCGCCGAACGCATTTATGACGAATTGCGCCGCCTGTCGGCGAAGAAGCCGGTGGCCGCTGTTGTCGGCACCATGGCAGCCTCCGGCGGCTATATCGCCGCGCTCGGCACCGACCGGATTTTCGCGCGCGGCAATTCGCTGGTCGGCTCGATCGGCGTGCTGTTCCAGTATCCCAATTTCGGCAAGGTCCTGGAGACCGTCGGCGTCAAAATGGAAGAGGTGAAATCCTCGCCGCTCAAAGCCTCACCCAACGGGTTCGAGCCGACCACCCCCGAGGCGCGGGCCGCACTGGCGTCGCTGGTGAGCGATTCGTTCGACTGGTTCAAATCCCTGGTCAAGGATCGCCGCCAGCTCAGCGACAGCCAACTCGCCGCCGTCGCCGACGGGCGCGTTTTCACCGCCCGCCAGGGACTGCCGCTGAAGCTGATCGACGAAGTCGGCGGCGAACGCGAGGCCATTGCCTGGCTCGAAAAGGAAAAGAACGTCGAGAAGGATCTGCCTGTGCGCGACTGGAGAACAACGCGCAACACCGGGTATCTTGGCCTGTTGGGCATGTCGGCAAATCTTGTGGAAGCAGCTGGTATGCCGGCTCTTGCCGGCCTGCTGCGCAGTATAGACACAGGCCGTGACGGGCAGATGCTTGACGGTCTGGTGGCCATCTGGCATGTTCCGGACCTGCGTTGACGCTTGAATTACAAGCGTTTATCCGAGATGTTTCACTAGTATTGCCAAGGAGGGATTGTAGCGATGATCAAGTCTGAGCTGGTTCAGCGAATCGCGGACAAGAACCCGCATCTCTATCATCGCGACGTCGAGAACATCGTGAATGCCATCCTTGGTGAAATCACCAATGCTTTGTCGCGGGGCGACCGTGTCGAATTGCGCGGCTTCGGCGCGTTTTCGGTGAAGCGGCGTGATGCTCGCGTAGGCCGCAATCCGCGCACCGGCGAACATGTTTCCGTCGAACAAAAGTCGGTTCCGTTCTACAAGACCGGCAAGGAAATGCGCGAGCGGCTGAACGCGTCGAGCTAACGGCCTGCCATCAGACGGGCCGCCATAGCCTGCCGGTTTTGGGCTTACCGTAAAAACCGCCGTGAAAAACATCATGAAACGATTGCTGAAACTGCTCATTCT
>JAQGJO010000580.1 GCA_028290595.1 Hyphomicrobiales bacterium
GCGCGGCTCCCGCGCTCCAGTGATGGAACGGCAGATGCGGCACGTTGCCGGGAAACCAGATGCGCCCCATCGGCACTTTCCAGGAGACATCGCCGCAATCGTTGGAGGCTGCGATCTGCACGACGGGCCCCTCGAGCGGCGATATCTTCGGCCGCAGCCCGATCTCCGGCACCTTCGCCTGCTTCTGCAGCGCGCGGGCAAAATCGTTCTCGCTCTCGGTCCATGTCGGCATGCCGACCGCTTCGACGTTGCGCTGGATCACCTCCGCGATCGTCTGGTTCAGCCGCACCGGCCAGACGGCGGCGCGGACATCGACCTCAAGCTCGCAATTCGCCATCATCGCAGCGCCTTGTGCGATCTTCTGCGCCCGCTCGAATAGCACCCGCGCGCCATCGGCGGTCGGATCACGGAAATACCACCAGCACGCCGCCAGCGCCGGAATGACATTCGGCTGTTCGCCACCCTTGGTGATGACCCGATGCATCGTCATCGTCGGCTTCATATGCTCGCGGTATTGCGCCAGGCCGGCATCCATGAGCACCACGGCATCAAGCGCATCGCGCCCCTTCCAGGGCGACACAGCAGCGTGCGCTGTCTCGCCATGAAAGGTGAATTCGGCCGATATGGCAGCGCTTTGCATCATACCGTAGTCGGTGCCGAACTCATCGAGCACATGGTCGTGGAAGGCCAGGTCGACATCGTCGAAATAGCCGTCGCGGACGAAATACGGACGGCTCAGCAATTGCTCTTCCGCCGACGCGCCGAAAATCTTGAGCGTGCCCGGCAACCCGAATTTCTCCATCGCATAGCGGATGGCGAGCGCCGAACTGATCATCACCGCGGCATTGGTGTTGTGGCCCTCGCAATGCCCCGGCGCGCCGGGCACGATCTCGGCCCGCTCGGCAACGCCGGACTTCTGGCTGTTCGATGGATTGGCGTCATATTCCGTATGGATCGCGATGACCGGCGCGCCCGAGCCGAACGTCGCCATGAACGAGGTGGCAAACCCCGCGATACCGCGCTCGACCTTGAAACCGTGCTGTTCCAGAAGCCCGGTCATCAGCCCGGCGGTACGCGTTTCCTGCACGCCCAGCTCGCCGAAATAAAAGATCGAATCGTTCAGGGTGACGAAGGCGCGCGCATTGCGCTCGACAAAATCGATCGCGAATGTTTTGGCCAAATCTGCGTTGGTCGTGTTTGAGAGCGAAGAAGGCACAGCACCGCCTTTGCGTTGAACCCGCACCCGAAGGTTCAATCATGCCGCCTTGAGAGCAACAACGGAAAAGAAGTTTCGAGACACTCAACCAAACGTTATTGCAAAGATCATCTACAACGTGAGCCGCTGAATTCTTGGTGTCATTCCCGCCAAGCGAAGCGCAGAGCGGGAATCCAGAGGCAACATGACGGCCCTTAGCTCCTGGTTTCCCGCTCACCCGCTACGCGGGCATCGGGAATGACAATCGCGAGTTTTCGGCCATATTCTCAGGCCAGTTCACCAACAATTTCCTTCGCTCCGCCGCCGCGGCGTCGCGCTGCCGGCGCGGCTCTGCTTTTCGGCTTGCGCGCGCCCTGCACGGTCTCGAACCGCCTGGCCTCGACGCCACGCAGCGGCTTGATGGTGGCGGCCTCCTCTTCCTGGCGCTGCTGCTCATCCGCCCTCAGAAGTTCCAGCGCGACATCGCGAAAGCGTCGGGCGGCCGGCGGCATCGCCGTATCGGAACGCCACATCAGACAGACTGGTTCGACCGGTCCGACGGGCGCCACACTCAGCACGCTGGCGAGCCCGCGCGTCTCCAATTGCGCCGCGACGCCCTCAGGCAGGAGGGTCAGAAAATCGCCCGACTGAAACAGGGTCATAATCAGCAGGAGCGACTGCGTTTCGACCAGGTTGGTCGGGAACGGCAATTGATGCCGCGACAGTTCCGCCGCCAGATAGTCGCGCCCGTAGCGGCCCATATAGCCTTCCGGCGTCAGCACCCAACTCTGCTTGGCCAGGTCGGCCCAGGAAATCTTGCGCTGATCGGCGAGAGGATGGTTGGGGCTGGCGATGACCACAATGCGATCGCCCATCACCGGCTGCGCCTCGAGGCCCGCGTCGGCACAGGATGCGTCGAAACGGCCATAGAGCAACGAGATGGAGCCCTTTGACAGACGTTCCAGCAAAGAACCAAGATCCGTGTCGTCGAGTTGCACGGTGACGGCAGGATGCTCCTTCTTGAAAGCGGCTGTAACGCGCGCGAGGAACGGCTGCCCGGAGATGGTGCGCGTACCGATGCTGAGCACGCCACCCATGCCGGATTTCATCAGTGCGAATTCGTCGCTCAGGCATTCGAGTTCGGCAGCGATGCGGCGTGCCGACTGCAGGATGCACTTGCCGACCGGCGTGACCTCGAGCCGGTGCCCGAACCATTCGAACAGCGGCGCGCCGATGCCCTTCTCGATCTCACTGCGGGTCTTGGATACGGCCGCCTGGCTGATGCACAGACGCTCGGCAGTACGAGTGATACTGCGTTCCTCGTCGAGCACGATGACGAGGCGCAGATGCCTGAGGCTGACCCTTTGCCGCAGGAACTTCATCGCCATCGGCGGAACTTCGACCATGCCACTCACCCTCATTGACCGGGCGAAATCTTAACTCTTTGTCGGCATCCGTCCAGAGCGATTTTACCTTTGGTTATGCCTGAACATGTCGCAATCCTGCCCAACAGCAGATCAATCTGCCCCAATCAGCGGCCACCATCGACGGAAATCACCTGTCCGGTAATCCATGACGCCTGATCGGACGCGAGGAACAAAGTCATGCTGGCGATATCGTCTGGATCGCCGATCCGCCGCATGAACGTCCCCTGCACATGCGCCTGCTGCGCCTCCGGGCTGTAGCGCTCCCAGTCGGCCTTGGTGAAAGCGTTGGAAAGCACGAAGCCCGGCGCAATGCTGTTGACCGTGATGCCGAACGCACCAAGCTCTACTGCCATCTGCCGCGTCAGGCCGACGATGGCGTGCTTGGCCGCCGTATAGGGATGCAGCCTGGTGCGCGAGGCAGCAATCCCCGCGCCCGAACTCATATTGACGATGCGCCCTCGCCCGGCCCGCTTCATGCCGGGAACCACT
>JAQGJO010000047.1 GCA_028290595.1 Hyphomicrobiales bacterium
CAGGGTCATCGCGCCCAATCGGCCGCGGCGACCGCCGGTCATGTCCAGAAAATGCACCATGAAGATGTTGAAGCCGGCCGCAGCCAGCTTGCGCGATGCCGCCCGATAGCGCTCGCCGGCGCCATCAGACCCGTGAACGAGAACCACGGCCGGAGCCTTGCGCGCTGCATCGCCAAAGCGCTCGATCGTCACGGCCTTGCCATCGACCTCGATCGTGTCGGCCTTCGCCTGCGGGAGCCAGAGGGTAAGGGCTGACAAAGCCAGGACGCAGGCAATAACGGTCCGATGAAATGGCCAGCGATTTGGCATTGCAGATCTCCTGTGGCCTATACATACGCTCCCGCGACCGGCTCCGCACAAATGCCTCAATTAGCGTCGTTTTAGCTCGGCTTGCCGAACCGTGCGCCAGGGCATACATGTCCGCTCGCTGGCGTCAGGCTGAATCGGGCCTGACGACGCATAACAATTCACGCGGCTATTCACGCTGTTTGGCACGAGAGAGCCGCCGCTTATCCTGGAATTCCCCCATGGCAAAAAATAAAAGCAAACGCTCGAACGACGCTGAATTCACTCTGTTCGATGTCATCTACGAAGATGGAGCCATCCGCTCGAACCGCCGCGTGCCAACCAGCGCCGTCGGCGGCCTCGATGGTGACGAGCCGGCCAAGGCGATCATCGAAGCGCAGGATCGCGACATCGCCGCCCAATCGGGCCAGCCGCCGCGCCGCATCAAGACAATCAAGCGGTCGGGCAAATAAGCACGACGTACACTATCTGTTCAGCCACCAGATCGAGGCATTGAGTAGACTGGCGAAGGCGACCCACGCCAGATAGGGCACGAACAGTAGGCCGGCGATCCGGTCGATGCGCCAGAAGACGACTGTGGTTATCATGATCGTCGCCAGCAGCGCCAAGATGTCGACCAGCGCCCAGCCGATCGTATGAAGTCCAAAGAACAGAAGCGACCACAGTAAATTCAGGCCGAGCTGCACGCAGTAAAGACCTATGGGCGATGCGAAAACACTTTGCCGCTGCAGCCACCAGACACGCCAACCGGCAATCGCCATAAGAATATAAAGCGTCGTCCAAACCGGCCCGAAAATCCAGTTCGGCGGATTGAACGGCGGCTTCTGCAATGTTGGATACCAGGTGCTTACACTTGAAGCGGTAATGAACCCGCCGACAACCGAGACCGCGAGACTGACCGCCAGAAAGACGATCAATCCTAAATAGCGGCCCTTTGATTGCCCTACCGTGTTTTGATCGGACATCGAACTGCCTTGTCACGAAAAAAGCGCCCGCACGAATGCGGACGCTAATTTCACTGCGGTGGTTAAATTCTAATCGATGACCTGCACAACCGCGCGGGTGCGCGGATCAACCAGCACGGCGCGATCGTTGATCACCGTATACTGGTAGTCTGTCGCGCCATACTCCGGCGGCACATCGTAATAGATCACGCCATCCGGCGGCAGAACGATTCCTGCACGCACCTCTTCACGATAGGCATACGAAGGCCTGTGCTGCTGCACGACGTACTCACGAAATCTCGGACGCTGTTCGATGCCGAGAAGTCCCGCAACACCGCCGGCGACGCCGCCGACCACGCCACCAACCACTGCGCCGACTGGTCCGGCCGCGCGGTCGCCCGCTGCTGCGCCGCGATCAATGCCGCCTGGGACGCCCTGAGCCTGAGCAACTGAAATCGAAAGAACGCCGAACAGCGCGCCCGCAATGAGATGCTTATATGCCATTGTCTTTGCCTCCTTGATCGGCATTGCACAAAGGCGCGCAATGCCGGTCGGCCGCCAGACTTTGGCGCTTGAGTTTGCACGCAACTGAAAATGCCGCGTGCAAGCCGACGTCCGTGAAAACGTCCGGTTCGGAGAATGGTTCCTGTGAGGATTTAGCGGCCGGGCCTGCGGCCCCAGGGCCCTATTGGACCGAGTGGATCGATCGGCGGCCGCGCAGAAGACGAAGATGGCGAAGACGGCGGGATTGCAGGCTGCGGCGCATCCGGCTGCGCGGGTGCGGAAATGCCCTCGTGTCCACCGGCGTAAGCTTTCAACGCCGCGATGCGCGCATCGATGGAGGGATGCGTCGAGAACAGATCGGCGAAACCGGAGCGAGGATTGTCGAGGCACATTTCCATGATGCCCGACGGCGCCTCGCGAATTTCGCCCTTGCCGTCGATCTTGCGCAAAGCCGAAATCATCGCATCGGGATTCTTTGTCAGTTCGACGGAGCCTGCATCCGCCAGAAATTCCCGCGAGCGCGACAGCGCAAGCCGGATCATCAACGATAGCGCCCATGCGGCGGCGACGATCAGCGCGGCAATGGCGATGGCTGCGATGGCGCCGCCCTTGCCTTTATCGTCCTTGCTGCTGGACGACGATTTCGACGACGACCATCCCCCGCCCGAATTCATCAGCAGGCGGAAGAACATTTCCGCAAAGAAGGCGACAACGCCGGCAATCACCATGGCGACGATCATCAGCCGCACATCGCCATTGCGGATATGCGTCAGCTCATGGCCGATCACCGCTTCGATCTCCTGATCGTTGAGCGTGTTGAGCAACCCTCGCGTCAAGGTGATCGTATATTGCTTGTCATTGACGCCGGTGGCATAGGCATTCGGCACATCGGTTTCGAGTATCTCCAGACGCGGCGTCGTCATGCCGCGTGAGATGCACAGAGTCTCGAGTATCTTGTAGAGTTTCGGCTCCTTGGTGCGATCGATCGGCTGCGTCGTTAGCGCCAGACCGATGATGGATCGGTTGAAGCGGAATGCGAAGAGAACCCAGGCAAGGGTTCCTAGCGTAATGTAGGGAAAGGTCCTTACAAGATCGCGCCACGCCATGCGCAACAGAAAGTTCAGCCCCACATCGCCATACTGAAACACCTGGGCTACGAGCGCACCGGCAAAGGCCAGCACATAGATCAGGGCA
>JAQGJO010000105.1 GCA_028290595.1 Hyphomicrobiales bacterium
GTCATCTGGTCTTGGACGCTCATGTCTGCCTGCCCAGCAGGCCGTGCGGCCGCCACAGCATGCAGGCGACGGTGAGCACATAGATGACGAAGCCGCCGAATTGCGGAAAGTAATATTTCCCCATCACGTCGGCGATACCGAGCGCCAGCCCGGCAATCAATGTGCCGCTGATCGTCCCCATGCCGCCGACCGAAACGATGATCAGCAGATAGACCAGATAGCGCAGCGGAAAATTCGGATCGAGCCCGAGCAGGTTGGCCGAGAGTGCGCCGCCGAGCCCGGCGAGCCCGCCGCCGATCGCAAACGTCAGCGCAAAGATGAGTTCCGTGTTCAGCCCGCAGGCGCCGGCGACCCGGCGGTTGTCGACGCAGGCGCGCACCATGGCGCCAAGCTGCGTGCGTTCCAGGCCCAGCACCAGAACGATCGCCATGGCTGCGCCGATCGCTATGAGAAAGATGCGGTAGGTCTCCAGGGTCAGGCCGAGCACGTCGCGCTGTCCGGTCAGCCAGGCCGGCATGTCGATGCGTTGATAGGTGCCGCCCCAGAAATAGGTGGCGATGGCGATCGACATGAAGACGAGGCCGATCGTCAGCAGCACCTGGGTCAGATCGTCGGTGTTGTAGAAGTATCGGAAGATCAGTCGTTCAACGACGATGGACAGCGCGCCGACGACGATGAAGACGATCGGCAGGCTCGCCAGAAACGGCACGCCGAACTTCTGCATGGCGGTCACCATGACGTAGCCGCCGAACATCGAGAAGCTCGCCTGGGCAAGGTTGACGAAATTCATCATGCCGAGCGTGACCGAAAGCCCGACCGACATGATGAACAACAGAAAGCCATAGGCGACGCCGTTGAACAGCACCGTCAGAATCGACGACATAGGCGGCGCTCCCCAACTCGCCTATTTGAAACCGACGTCCTTGAAGCTTTCGATCTCGACGTTCTGCAACACGCCATTCACCTTGTCGACGCGGCGGATGTAGATGTTCTGGATGATGTCGCCATTGGCCTTGTCGATGGTGACGGGACCGCGCGGGCTTTCGAACGTGTGGCCGTGAACGAACGAAACGAATTTGTCGGGATCGAACTTGGCGCCGGCCTGGGCGTTGAGCGCGTCATAGGTCAGGCGCAGAGCGTCCCAGGTTGCGATGGCGCCCCAGCCCATGCGCGGCGTCGCGCCGTTCAAGGCGACGTAGTCTTTGACGAATTCCTTGTTCATCGGCGAGTCGTGCTGCGTCGAATAAATGCCGGTTGTGATCGTGCCCAGCGCGGCGTCACCGACGGCGTCGATATAGGTTTCATCCGTGATGTCGCCGGTGCCCATGATCTTGAGCCCGGACGCCTTGAGGCCGGAATCGTTGACCGCCCGCAGAATGCCGATGCTGAGCTCGCCGAGAGGCATGAAGATAAACAGGGCATCAGGCTTGGCGTCGCGGATGCGCTGCATGTAGCCGGAGAATTCCGGGTTGGCGACGGGGATGCGCAGGTTGCCGGCCAGCGTTCCGGACGCATCCTTCAGGGCTTCGATAAAATATTTCTCGCAATCGTGGCCGGGCGCAAAATCCGCGACCGCGACGAACACGCGCTTCCAGCCGTTCTTGACCGCATAGGCCGCCAGCGGCTTGCACAATTGGGGGACGGCGAAAAAGGTCCGCGTCGAATAGGCCGATTTCTCGCCCACAATGCCTGTGGTTGCGGCGCCGGTCACGAAAGACGGCACTTTGGCTTCCATCAGGATGGGCGCTGCCGCCAGCGTGTTCGGCGTGAAGTCGGGGCCGATCAGCAGTTGCACTTTCTCGCGGGTCACGACTTCCTGGACCAACCGCTTGGCGACTTCCGGGTTTGGCCCCGTCGTATCGCGCCGCACCAGTTCGATCTTCTTGCCGCCGGCGGTGTCGCCATATTTCTGCATGAACAATTTGATCGTGGCGTCCGTCTGCTGCCCGCCCAGCGAGGTAATGCCGGAATAGCTCTGCAGCACACCGATTTTCACGGTCTCCTGCGCCTGAACGCCAAAGCTTGACAAGGCAACTACGCTCGCGGCCGTCAGCAGCGACAATGCGATCTTCATGGGGTCCCTCCCTGCGGGTCGCTTAAGCATCGGAATTTTGCGTCCGCTTGCTTAGCCTGCAGAATTCAGCCTGAAAGCACGCTGCTGTCCAGCGCTTTGTCTTTCGGGATGAGGAGGCAACGTTCGCGGCTGCAACAATGCAGCCGCGATCTGTCGTGGGAAGGGACTACATCCCGTCGGGCTTGCCGGCGACGGTGACGAGCAGCTTGCCGCCTTCGAACAGGCGCTTGGCGACGCGCTGGGTGTCCTGCAAGGTCACGGCGGCGATCAAGTCATTGCGACGGTCAAGATAATCGACGTCATAGCCGTCCGTCTGCAGCGAGACGAGATTGGCGGCGATTTTGGTCGATGTATCGAAGCGCAAGGCGTAAGAGCCGATCATGTATTTCTGCGCCTTTTCCAGCTCGTCCTGCGTCGGGCCGCTGTGGGCGATCTTGGCGATCTCTTCCTCGATGACCGAAAGCGATTCCCCGGCGCGCTCATTCTTGGTCGAGGTGCCGCCGGCAAACAGCGCCGAATGGTCGTTGGCCGAAAGCTGCGTCCACACCGAATAGGCGAGGCCGCGCTTTTCGCGCACTTCCTTGAACAACCGCGCCGAAAAAACGCCGCCGCCGAGAATGTGATTGACCACCGCCCCGGTGATGAAATCCTTGTCGTGGCGGGCGATGCCCGGCAGGCTGAAGCGGAAGGTCGACTGCGGCACGTCGACCGTAATCACTTTGCGCTCGCCATTGCCCTGCGGCGTGATGTCGGCAATCGGGTTCAGCGACGGCGCTGCGGGCAGACCGCCGAAGGCCTTGTCGATCAGCGCGGCGAGTTTGCCCGCGTCGATGGCCCCGACAGCGCCAATCTTCAGGTTGCTGCGCGCGAACAGCCGCTCACGCAGCTTGACGAGATCGGCGCGGCCGATGGTGGGAATGGTTTCCAGGTCGCCATCGGTCGGGCGTCCGTAGGGATGGTTCGGAAACGCAGCCGTGCGCCAGGCTTTGGCGGCCAGCGCATTGGGGTCTTTCAGCTCGTGGCGAAGTCCGGCGACCATCTGGCTGCGCACCCGTTCGATGGCGTCGGCATCCAGGCGCGGCTCGATCATGCAGAGACGCAGCAAATCGAATGCCGCATCGGTGTTGCGCGCCAGCGTCTTCAACTCGCCATGGAAATTATCGTGGCCGGCGTGAAAGGAAATCTCGATGGCCTTGTCGTCCAGCGCCCGGTGGAAGGCGTCGGCATCATGAGGGCCCGCGCCTTCGTCGAGCAAGCCGGCAAGCATGGCGCTGGCGCCAGTCAGGCCGATGGGGTCCTGGGTCGAGCCGCCCTTGAAGGCGAAATCGAGCGCGACCAGCGGGACGGCGTAATCTTCCACCAGCCAGGCTTCGATCCCCAGCGGCGTGACGATTTTCTGGACGGTTTCGGCCCGTGTTTTTTTCCGGATGTCGGTGACTGCACTCATAGGGGTACCCGATTTGTTGATTGCGACACCGGCGCGAAACGCTGTCCGGTGCGAGAGAATGCAACTGACTTGAGGCAAGTGACTTGAAGCAAGCGACTTGAAGAGGCGGCCTCAGGCCGCCTGGTCTTCTTCGTCTTCCTTCATCAGCAGGAAGCCGGTGACGGCGCGGCGGAGCTCGAGCCACTTGGCGACGGCGGCGCGCACCTGTTCGGCGGTTACGGCGTCGATGCGGTTGGGCCAGTCTTTCACGTCGGCGACGGAATGGCCCGTCGTCAATGCCGCGCCATACCAGCGCGCCAGCGAGGACTGGCTGTCCTGGGCATAGACCGCGTCGGCGATGAGCCGCGTCTTGGCGCGCGCCAGATCGGCTTCATCGACGGGCTTTTTTCCCATGGCGTCGATAACGGCGCCGACCTCGTCGTCGATCTCTTCAAGCGAAATCTCGGGCGCCGGCACGGCGTAGACATAGAAGCGCGTGTCGTCGAGCGAGGTTCCCATGTAATAGGCGCCCGCGGCGACGGCGATCTTCTTCTCGA
>JAQGJO010000190.1 GCA_028290595.1 Hyphomicrobiales bacterium
TCTGAGCAATTGCTTCGGCCTGCCCTACCCAGCGCAATTACGGCGCGGCTAGCCTTCAGTCTCGCGCTTGGTGTCGTCGGGCATGCGATGCGCCGACACCAGCGCCGGCTGCAACTGCGGCGCCTTGCGGCGCAGAACCCGACGCGTCATCACCGGGCTGTAAAGCTGCTTGGTCGCCTCGACGAGATGCACGCCGGCGCCGGGCAGCCCGAGCTTGCTGCCGATTGATTCGAACGCTGGCGCCGAGCGCAGCAGATAGCGCCGCGCAAACGGCGGCACATAAAGCGCCTCGGCCCAGTTGAGCGGCGAGAACTGCGCCTCGCGCATCAATTCGCGCAACTGGCTGCGCGAATACGGCCGTCCATAGCCGAACGGTGTGGTGTCCACGCGCGCCCACATGCCTCTACGATTCGGCACCACCGCGATCATCCGTCCGCCCGGCGTCAGCACGCGCCAGACTTCGTTAAGCAGATCGTAAGGCTGATCGCTGGTTTCCAGCGCATGGACCAGCAGCACCCGGTCCATACTGGCGTCGGGCAACGGCATCATGGTGACATCGACGAGCGCCGTCGACGAAAGTCCCTTGCCCGGCCAATGCACGACGCCCTGTTCCGCCGGCATGAAAGCCAGCACGCGCACGGCCTCGCTCAGGAAAGGATCGAGATAAGGCGTCGCATAGCCGACACCGAGTACCGAATAGCCGGTGCAGGTTTCCCAGCGCGAACGCACGAATTGGCCGATGAACCGTCTGGCGACGCCGCCGAGCACGGAACCGTAAAAACCACGCAGATCAATCACGTCGAGCGCCATATGCGCAATGTGCCACCGGCGGACGTCATATATCAATGCGTAAATTGCTCACGCAAACCGCGTTTGACCGGCACGGCTGCATTGTGAGCATTTTCGAGCGAAGTGGAGACCGGTTCGCGTTAAGAAAATGCTCGCTTTAGCAGTATGAACGCGTTTTCCGATTCAATTGAATCGGAAAACGTTATAGCGTCGCCGGCAAAACAGAGGTGTCCACATGTCCGCTAAAATCCACCAATTCATGTGCCTGGAAGACAATTTCGGCGTGTTGATTCACGATCCCGAAACCGGCGCGACCGCCTCGCTTGACGCGCCGGAGGCAGGACCGATTCTGGCCGCCCTCACTGAGACCGGCTGGACGCTGACCGATATTCTGGTCACCCATCATCACAACGATCACATCGGCGGCATTCCCGGCCTGCGCGAGAAATTTCCGAAGGCGCGAATCGTCGGCCCCGCACCGGATCGCGAGCGCGTGCCCGGCGCCGATGTCTATGTCGGCGAAGGCGACACGGTGCGCGTCGGCACGCTGGAAGCGCGCGTCATCGAAACACCGGGCCATACGCGCGGACACATCGTCTATTATTTCGACGCCGACCGCCTGCTGTTTGCCGGCGACACCTTGTTCGCGCTCGGCTGCGGCCGCGCGTTCGAAGAGCCAGGCGCGGTGCTCTACAAATCGGTGATGAAGCTCGCGGCTTTGCCCGGCGACACCAGGCTGTATTGCGGCCACGAATACACCCAATCAAACGGCAAGTTTGCCCTTGCCATGGATCCGGATAACCAGCGCCTCCAGGACCGAATGAAAGAAGTGGCGGCCTTGCGCGAGAAAAAAGCCGCTACCCTGCCCTCGCTGCTGTCGCTCGAAATGGTGACCAATCCGTTCCTGCGCGCCGACGATCCGGGCATACAAAAAAATCTCGGCATGAGCGGCGCCGATCCGGCCGCTGTCTTTACCGAGCTGCGCGAACGCAAGAACAAGTTCTGAACGCAGATGAGCGCGCCGGTAGTCATGAGCGCAGAGAATGTGATCGCGCTGCTCGAATTGCAGCCGCATCCCGAAGGCGGACATTTCCGCGAAACCTTCCGCGATCTAAAGGCGGACGCCGCCGGCCGCGCCTGCTCGACCTTGATCTATTTCCTGCTGGCGGCGGGCGAACGCTCCGCCTGGCACCGCGTCGATGCGACCGAGATCTGGCATTATTACGCCGGCGCGCCGCTGCAACTGGAGATTTCGGCTGACGGCGGCGGCATCCAGACTACCGTGCTCGGGCCGGACCTGCTGGCCGGCCAGCGGCCCCAGGGCGTCGTGCCCGCCCATGGCTGGCAGGCGGCGGCCAGCCTGGGGGCCTGGACGCTCGTCGGCTGCACCGTCGCGCCGGGTTTCGAGTTTTCGGCGTTCGAACTGGCGCCGCCGCAATGGCGCCCCCCGGAATCGAAATAAGCGCTTCAATTCCTTATACGACTCCTTAACAGCCCGCTGGCATAGTCGGTGCTGAAGGCCCGTCGCTTCGGAATTTATCCTGATCTGTCGCGTCGCCAATGCCCGGCCGGTTTTCGGCATGCGGCCAGACATTGCGGTGATGATGTGAACGAACGCCTGGCTCCGATTGCCCAAGAAGGTCCCCTGACGCCGAATGATCCGCTCGCGATCCTGAATTCGATCGGCGAGGTCGTCTACACTTGGGATATTCCCTCCGACCGGCTGGAATGGGGTCCAAACGTCCGCGACGTTCTCGGCCTGCCGGCGGCGGCACTCGCCAGCGGCGCCGCCTTCAACGATCTGCACGCGCCGGATTCGCGTGCGTCGCGGTTTGAAACCATCATGAAATCGCAGCTTCGCGATCAGGGCGCCGGCGTGCGCTACAACATTCAATACGGCATGCGGATCGACCTGCCGTCAGGCGAAAGAGCGCCCACCACCTGGATCGAGGACACCGGACGCTGGTTCGCCGACCAGAATGGCAAGCCGGTGCGCGCCCATGGCGTGCTGCGCAATTTCAGCGCCATGCGAAGCGACGTTCAGACAAGTGTCCTGGCGGCGAATTTCGATCCGCTGACGGGCACGCTCAGCCGCACCCGGCTTGCCGAACAGATCAGCCGTCAGCTTGAAAACGCCAAGCGCCGCCACTCCAACTTCGCTTTCGTCCTGCTCGCCATCGACCAACTGTCGGAGATCAACCGCCGCTTCGGCTTCAACGTCGGCGACGAACTCCTCGCCGGCCTTGGTCTCTATCTGCGCACACAGCTTCGCATAACCGACGCCATCGCGCGCTATGCTGGCAATCGTTTCGCGCTGGTGCTCGAATCCTGCGACCAGCAGAAAATGGCGGCTGCCGGACGCCGGCTCGACAAACTCATCGGTGATCGGAAGTTCGATACCTCGGCTGGTCCGATGTCTTGCAGCGTGCGAATGGGCGGCCTCGTCGCGCCCACTGACGCGCGCAGTGTGCAGACGATTTTCCAGCACGCCGAAGAAGCATTGCTGACATCGCGTTCGCGCTCAGCCGAGCGCTTCGTCGCCTTCGAACCGAGCCTGGCTCTCAACGACCGGAAGCGCCGCACGCAGGCCATGGCCGACGCGATCGTATCCGCCTTGAACGACCGCCGCATCACGATTGCGCTGCAGCCGATCATCTCTTCGACAAATAACCAGCCGGCGCTCTACGAAGCCCTGCTGCGCCTGCGGCTCGAGAACGGCGACGTCATGTCGCCGGCGGCGATCTTCCCTATCGCCGAGAAGACTGGCCTCGTGCAATTGCTCGATCGCCGGGTTCTCGAACTTGCGCTCGAGCGCATGAGCGCTGAACCGGCCTTGCGCCTCACTGTCAATGTGTCCAGCAAGACCGTTCACGACATCGGCTGGGTAGACCAGATTCAGGCCCTGCTTGCCATGCATCCCGGCACCGCCGAGCGCCTGGTCATCGAGATCACAGAAACCTGCGCGATCGAGGATATTGAATCGACGTGCCGGGCAATCAGCGACATCAAGGCGCTGGG
>JAQGJO010000192.1 GCA_028290595.1 Hyphomicrobiales bacterium
CGGCTTCTTCAAGAAGGTTCGCATTACCAACGAGCCGGGCTCGTCGCCCGATCGCGTTGTCGTGGTCGTCGATGTATAAGACCAGCCGACAGGATCGTTCGGCATCTCGGGCGGTTATTCGACCACCGACGGTGTCATCGGCGAAGTCTCGGTCTCCGAATCGAACTTTCAGGGCCGCGGTCAGTTTGTCCGTGTCGCCACGACACTCGGCCAGCGCACGCGCGGCATCGATTTCTCCTTCACCGAGCCCTATTTCATGGGCTATCGGATGTCTGCTGGTTTCGACCTGGTCGCCAAGCAGACGCTGAATTCGCAGTATTCGGTCTATGAAAGCCGGACATTCGGCGGCGCGATCCGTGCGGGCATTCCGATCACCGACGAAATTTCGCTCGGCGTGCGGTATTCGCTTTATTACACCAAGATCAGCATCCCGAATGACATCAATCGTCCCTATAACGATTGCGTCTTCCCGATCCCCGGCGTCACGCCTGGACCTTACCCACCCGCACCGCCGCCGGGAACGGTGCTGACCTGCGTCAGCAACGGTGAAGCATCGGTGGCGATCAAGGATGCCGCGCTGCGGGCGCGTACCATCTCGATGCCGGGCTATTCGTTGATCTACAACACCCTGGACAACGGCAAGAACCCGACCTCCGGCACCTATGCCGAATTGCGTCAGGACGTTGCCGGCCTCGGCGGCAGTGCCCGCTTCGTCAAGTCCACCGGCGAAATCCGCTATTACTATCCGGTCTACGAAGACGTCGTCGGTTTCGTGAAATTGCAGGCCGGCAATCTCTTCGGGTTTGGCGGCAACAAGCCGGGCGTGCTCGACAACTTCAACCTCGGACCGAGCCTGGTGCGCGGCTTCGCACCGGGTGGTATTGGCCCGCGTGACGTGTCCAGCGGCCTCGACAATCGTTCGGCCGGCCTTGGCGGCACCACCTATTTCGGCGCATCTGCTGAAGTGCAGTTCCCGATCTACGGCCTGCCGAAGGAAGTCGGCATGAAGGGCGCTCTGTTCGTCGATGCGGGCACGCTGTTTGGCTACAAGGGCAAGACCGAGTTCAACGAAGCTCTCTTCCTCACGGCGGGAACACCCTGCCAGCCGACGCAGTTTACCAATGTGGGCGTTGCCTATACCCAGTCGAACTGCATCACGGTCCGCGACGAGCACAAGATTCGTGCCTCGGTCGGCGCCAGCATTATCTGGAGTTCGCCGCTTGGACCGATCCGGTTCGACTATGCGATCCCGTTCTCGAAAGTTAAGGACCAGTACATCAATGTGGGTGGACTACCCGTCTACCAGGGTGGCGACGTGACGCAGTACTTCCGCTTCTCGGGTGGCGGCTCGTTCTGATCGAACAGCAGGCTTGATCGAATTACGGCCGGATGAACAAGTTTCATCCGGCCGTTTCATAAATTTTGGCTTGCTGAACAGGCAATGGCATGCGATGGCGCGGCCTGCATTAACGGGCGTCGAGGGCAATTGGCCCTTTCCCCCATTCAGGTCAGTCGGGTAGTGCCATATGAGCGAACCGGTGTTTTTCCGTCGGGCCAGCATGCCGGCGCTCAGCGAGATCGTCGAATGGACCGGCGCGCGGGCGGCCGAGGGCAGCGATCTGACGGCGACGATCTCTTCCGTGGCGCCGCTCGATCAGGGCGGGCCGGGAGCGCTCGTCTTCCTCGATAATCCCAAATATGCCGATGTCTTGCAGCAGACGCGGGCGACCGCCTGCCTGATCTCGGCAAAATATGCGCCCAAGGTTCCCTCGCGGACCGTGGCTTTGGTGGCCGGCGACCCCTACCGCGCTTTTGCGACCGTCGTCGCCAGGCTGTATCCGGACGCCAACCGGCCGCTGACGCTGTTTGGCGGCTTCGGCATTTCAGCAGGCGCCCATGTCCATCCTGATGCCCGCCTGGAAGACAATGTCACCGTCGACCCCGGCGCGATGATCGGCCCACGCTGCCAGATCGGCTCCGGTACCCATATCGCCGCCAATGCCGTGATTGGCCCGGATGTCTGCATCGGCCGTGACAGTTCGATCGGCCCCGGCGCCAGCATCCTGTGCGCGCTGATCGGCGACCGCGTCTATATCCACGGCGGCGTGCGGATCGGCCAGGACGGCTTTGGCTTCGCCATGGGGCCGCGTGGGCATCTCAAAGTCCCGCAGATCGGCCGTGTCATCATCCAGAACGATGTCGAGATCGGCGCCAATACGACGATTGACCGCGGCGCCAATCGCGACACGGTGGTCGGCGAGGGCACGAAGATCGACAATCTCGTGCAGATTGGGCATAACGTCGTCGTCGGCCGGCATTGTATTATTGTATCGCACGTGGGAATTTCCGGCTCGACTGAACTGGGGGATTTCGTCGCTCTTGGCGGGCAGGCCGGCATTACCGGCCATCTGCACATCGGCATGGGTGCGCAGATCGCGGCGCAATCCGGCGTGGCGACGGATGTGCCTGCAGGGCAGAAATGGGGAGGATCGCCGGCGCGACCCATTCGCGAGGTGTGGCGGGCGCAGGCGACGCTCGAGCGGCTCGCTGCCAAGACGCGCGAACAGGCCAAGGTTGGCATAGACAAGACTGGCACAGAGAAGACGGCAACGGAGAAGGCCGCCTTAGAATAGTCTCGGCCGTGGCTAATGTTGGCCGGGCAAATTTCATTTAAACAAATTAGAGCAAAAGGCTCAGGCAGGGCGATGACGATGGACCAGTCGGTCAAAAGTGAATTGGGTACGGTGGACATTCAGAAACTGCTCGAGTTTCTTCCGCATCGCTATCCGTTTCTGCTGGTCGATCGCATCATTGAATGCGACGAAGATAATTCTTGCATCGGCATCAAGAACGTCACCATCAACGAGCCGCAGTTCCAGGGACATTTTCCCGGCAAGCCAATCATGCCCGGTGTACTTCTGGTCGAAGGCATGGCGCAGACGGCCGGCGCGTTGTGCGTTCAGGCTTCGGCGTCGCAGCGCCCGCATCTCGTCTATTTCATGACGATCGACAAAGTGAAGTTCCGCAAGCCGGTCATTCCCGGCGACAGGGTCGAATTTCACATGAAGAAGCTCTCGCGCCGCCGCAACATGTGGTGGTACCGCGGCGAAGCGCGCGTCGACGGTCAGGTGGTGTGCGAGGCTGAACTTGGCGCCATGCTCGTCTCCGACCCGCAGGGTGGCGACGAATGAACATTCATCCCAGCGCCGTCGTCGAAGACGGCGCGCGGATCGGCACGGATGTGCGGATCGGTCCGTTCTGCCACGTCGGCCGCAATGTTGTGCTGGGCGACGGCGTTGAACTGCTGTCCCACATTGCCGTGCACGGACACACCAATGTCGGCGCCCGCACGCGCATCTTTCCCTTCGCATCTATCGGCCATCAGCCGCAGGATCTGAAGTTCGAGGGCGAGATATCGACCTTGAGCATCGGCGCCGACTGTATGATCCGCGAAGGCGTCACCATGAATCCCGGCACCAAGGCCGGTGGCCTGATGACGGTGATCGGCGAGAAATGCGTCTTCCTCGCCAATTCCCATGTCGGTCATGACTGCCGGCTCGGCAGCAATATCATTCTGTCGAACAATGTCATGCTGGCCGGCCATGTGAAGATGGGCGATTACGTCATCTGCGGCGGCGGCGCGGCCGTCATCCAGTTTTCCCGCATCGGTGCTCATGCTTTCGTCGGCGGTCTCTCGGGCGTCGAGAACGATCTCATTCCCTATGGCCTTGCCATGGGCAATCGGGCCTATCTCGCCGGCCTCAATCTGGTCGGCTTGCGCCGCCGCGGTTTCTCGCGCGAGGCGATCCACGATCTGCGCCGCGCCTATCGCCTGCTGTTTGCGGCGGAAGGCACGCTGAAGGAGCGGGTCGAGGATGTGGCGGCGGAATTCGCCCATCATCCGCAGGTTCATGAGATTCTCGATTTCATCCGCGATGGCGGCGATCGCTCGATCTGCATGCCGCGCCTGTCGACGAATGGCGAAGGCTGACCGCGTGGCGTCAGCGCCACTCGATGTCTTTATCGTTGCGGGCGAACAATCCGGCGATGAATTGGGCGGCGCGCTCATGCAAGCCTTGCAAGTGCAAGCGCCGCAAGGCGTCGCGTTTCGCGGCGTCGGCGGCGCGGCCATGACGCGCAACGGGCTGAAGAGCCTGTTTCCCATGTCCGACATCGCCGTTATGGGCTTTCTGCCGGTGATCGCGCGCCTGCCGATCTTGCTGGCGCGCATCCGCGCCACTGCCGATGCGATCATCGCCGCGCCGCCGGATGTGCTGGTCATCATCGACAGCCCCGATTTCACCCATCGTGTCGCCAGGCGCGTGCGTAAGCATGTGCCCGCACTGCCGATCGTCGATTATGTCAGCCCGACGGTCTGGGCCTGGCGCCCGGGACGGGCGCCCCGCATGCGTGCCTATGTCGATCATCTGCTGGCGCTGCTGCCGTTCGAGCCGCAAGCGCATGTGCGGCTTGGCGGGCCCGCTTGCACCTACGTCGGCCATCCGCTGATCGAGCGGCTCGATGTGCTGCGGCCCTCGCTCGAGGAAGCCCGCCGGCGCGATGCCGTGCCGCCGACGCTTGTGGTTCTGCCCGGTTCGCGCCGCTCCGAAGTCGAGCGTCTGATGGATATTTTCGGCGAGGCCGTGACCTTGCTCGTGCAGGAGTTTCCGGGCCTCGATATCGTGCTTCCAGCCGTTGCCCATGTCGAAGCCTTGGTGCGCGATAAGGCGCAACATTGGAAGCAGCAGCCACGCATCGTGCTTGGCGAAGCGGAGAAATTCGCTGCGTTCCGTCAGGCCCGCGCGGCGCTCGCAGCATCCGGCACGGTGACATTGGAACTGGCATTATCCGGCGTTCCGACAACGGTCGCCTATCGCGTCTCGAAGGCCGAGGAATGGATCGCGCGCCGTTTGATCACGACGCAGTTTGCGGCGCTCCCAAACATCATTCTCGGCGAAGGCGTCCTGCCTGAATTCATTCAGGACGCCTGCACGCCGCAGGCCTTGGCGCAATCCACCGCGCAGCTCTTGCGCAACGGACCGGAGCGGACACTGCAGGTGAAGGCTTTCGACAAGCTCGCCGACACAATGATTTTACCGGACGGCCAGAGCCCGAGCACCAAGGCAGCGGAGGTTATCTTGCAGCAGATCGCACGCAATTAAGCGGCTGCACCGGAAGAAAAGATGCCGCTGATATGGCTCTTTTCTTCGATCGTCAGCATGTCCTGCACAAACCGCGCGATCATGGCGTCGGACCACACCGGTCGCGCACACAGTTGAAACTTCGCAATCACCTCGTCGCGGGTGCGCAGGCGCTGCACCGGCCCGAGTGCTGCTTCCAATATCCGGTCATCGTTGAGGCGCAAGCGTACGCTCTTCTGCTTTGGCACATCATGCACGCGCTGCATCAATGCCAATGTTGCGGTATCGCCGATCGCCGCTTCGTCGACATCCTCAAGCGCGATGCGGCCCTTGATCAAGGCCGTCGCAATCAGAAAGCGGCCACAGAACGGCGCGGCATCGACATCGCTTGGCTCGTCGCGGATCAGCGAGCCGCGGCGCAGATCGGCCTCCACCGCAGCGATATCTTGCACGCCAAAGCCATGTTGGGCGCGTAGCGCAATACAGGCATCAACAGCCGGCGCGATCGGCGTGCAGATCGGCATGACCTTGATTTTTGCCGGCGCGTCGAGCGTCAGCGGCTTCTTCAGCAGATCGAGCAGGGCATCGCGCTTAGGCTGTTGTGGTGCGCAGACCGAAGCGAGGAACCCCATCGGCGCATCGAGCAGATCGGCGTCTGAAGTGAAGCCATCTGCCGCTAGCAAAGCCGCCTCGATGCCGGCGCGCGCCGCATTGCCGGAATGAAAAGCTTTCGCCATCGTGCCGAGATTGCGGCGAAAGCCGCCGGAGGAAGCGGTCGCGAGGCCCATGGCCATCCGCGTGGTCCTCGCGTCAAGGCGTAAAAGCCTTGCGGCGCAGAGCGCTGCAGCCAGTGGCCCGGCAAAGCCAATGTGCCAGAAGCCCCGCGCGTCCGAGCCTGGTTCCAGCGCCTCGCGCAAACGCGAGCACGTCTCGAAGGCGACGATGAAGGCAGCAAGAAAATC
>JAQGJO010000284.1 GCA_028290595.1 Hyphomicrobiales bacterium
GAGGCGTTGGTGATCACCGGCCCCAACGGCGCCGGCAAATCCACCTTCCTGCGCATGCTGGCGGGGCTGCTACCGGTGGCGCGCGGGCGGATCACGCTTGAGGGAGCGGAAGCGGATGCGCCGGTCGCCGCGCAGGCGCATTATCTTGGCCATCTGAACGCGCTGAAGCCGGCGCTCAGCGTGCGTGAAAACCTTGTGTTCTGGGCCGATATGCTCAGCGATGGCGTTCCCGTTGTGTCTCCGGAAGCAGCGCTCGCCGCCTTCGGGCTCGCCCATGTGCTCGACGTGCCGGGCGGCTATCTGTCCACCGGGCAGAAACGCCGGGTCGCCCTGGCGCGGCTGCTGGTCGCCCATCGTCCGCTCTGGCTGCTCGATGAACCCTCGGCCGGGCTCGATGCAGGCGCGCAGGTGCAGTTGAGCGCGGTCATGGGCCGGCACCTTGAGGCGGGCGGCATGATCGTCGCCGCAACCCATGTGCCGCTGGGCCTGCAGGGCGCACGGGAAATCCACCTCGGTGGACAAGTCCTTTCCGACGGAGGAGCCGCATGAGTGCGGCCCGCGCCCTGTTCATGCGGGAGCTGCGGCTGGCGCATAGGGTCGGCGGCGGCGCGTCCATCGGCATCGTCTTCTTCTTGATTCTCGTCACCATCGTTCCCTTCGCCATCGGGCCGGATCTCAACCTGCTGGCGCGGATCGGCCCGGCGGTATTGTGGATTGCAGCCCTGCTCGCCACTCTGCTGGGTCTCGACCGGCTGTTTCAGTCCGATATGGAAGACGGCTCGCTCGACGTGCTGCGCACGGCAGACCTGCCCTTGGAGCTTGTCGTCGCCATCAAATGCCTGGCGCACTGGACGGCGACCTGCCTGCCGCTGGCGCTGGCGGCGCCGCTGTTCGGCGTCATGCTGGCGCTCGACGGTCCGGCCATGCTGGGATTGGCGGCAACGCTGCTCGCCGGCACGCCGGCGCTGACGTTCCTTGGCGCCATTGGAGCTGCGCTGACGGTCAGCCTGCGCCGCGGCGGCCTGCTGATGGCGGTGCTGATCCTGCCGATGACCATCCCGGTGCTGATATTCGGGGTTTCGGCGGCGCAGGCGGCCAGCGGCGGGACTGTTCCGTTTTATGCGCCGTTCCTGATTCTGCTGGCGCTTTCGCTGGCTGCCCTGGCGCTGGCGCCGTTCGCCGCCGCCGCGGCGCTGCGTGTGATGTCCGAATAAGCAGGGCTGTTTGCGGATCGTCGCGGATGGGCTAGTCAGGGGCCGCAAATCCAACCCGAGAGCAACCCATGATTTCGCGTTCGCTGGCCGTCTTATGGCTGCTTGGTCTTTCGCAGTTTGGTCTTTCGCTACCGCTTCTGGCCCAGACCAATCCGCGTCCCGCGCCGAAGTCCGCAGCCGCGCCTGCGCCTGCCGCGGCTCCCGCCGCTGCGCCGGCGCAACAGCAGGCCGGCACCTGGTCGAGCCGCTGTTCGGTCGAGCGCCGCGATGCGCCGCTCGACTGCGCCGTCGAGCAATCGGCCTATGTCACCAATACCGGCCAGTTGATCGGCTCGTTCGGCGTACGGATCGTGCCGGAAACGCGCCAGCCCGCCATGCTGGTGATGATCCCGCTGGGTCTTTACCTGCCGTTCGGCGCGCAGATCCAGATCGACGACAAGCCGCCGCAGACCTTGCCGCTGCAGACCTGCGACAATCGCGGCTGTTTCGCCGGCGGCGGGGTGAATGCCGACATGCTGGCGGCGCTGAAGGGCGGCAAGCGCCTGTCCGTCAGCTTCCAGAACCTGGCGCGGCAGACGATGACGATCCCGTACTCGCTGCAGAATTTCGCCGAGGCCTATCAGAAGGTTCAATAGCCATCACGGCAAGCCGGAAGGCGGCAATCGATTTGCGCGGCAATTTGCGCGATTTGTCGTCTTCCGCCATTGTCGAATAAAGAAACTACGAGAAAAAATTGCTGGAGGAAAAATGGACAAGCTGAAATTGAATTTCGCCTGCGGGCCTTATGACCGCATGGAGGCGCTGGCGAGCGGTGAGGTGAAGCCGGAAGGCATCGATCTCTCTTATACGATGATGGAAGACCCGCGCGAATTGTTCGACCGGCTGATGACGCGCGACGACTTCGATCTGGCGGAAATGTCGTCGTCGGAACACATCGCCAATACGGTGGCGGGCACCAATCCGTTCGTTGCCCTGCCGGTGTTTCCCTCAAAAGTCTATCGCCATGGCTTCATCTGCCACAACGTGAAATCCGGCATCAAGACGCCGAAGGATCTCGCCGGCCGGCGCATTGGCGTGCCGCTCTATACGATGAGCGCGGCGCTGTGGTGTCGCGGCATGCTGGAAGACGAATACGGCGTCGATCTATCGGATGTCACCTGGGTGCAGGGCAATATGTATAAAGCCGGCTCGCACGGAAATCCGAGCGCGCCGCCGCTGCTGCGGCCGCTGAAGCTGGAAAACAACAGCGCGCATTCGCTCAGCGAACTGCTGGAACGCGGCGAGATCGACGCCACGATCGGCGCGCTGACGCCCTCTAGCCTCGGCGTCAATCCCGATATCGTGCGGATGTTCCCGAACTTTCGGGAGGTCGAGATCGACTATTACAAGAAGACGAAGATCCATCCGATCATGCATCTCGTCGTCATCCGCAAGAGCGTCTACGAGAAGAACCCGTGGATCGCCAAGCCGCTGTACGATGCGTTCGAGGCGTCGAAGCGCAGCATGTGGGAGAA
>JAQGJO010000317.1 GCA_028290595.1 Hyphomicrobiales bacterium
GTGCTTTCGATGTCTACGGCCGTGCGGTGTCGCGCCATATCTCGAAGTTCATGCCCGGCAAACCGGATGTTCTCATTCAGAACATGCCCGGCGCGGGCGGCGTGAGCTCGGCTGGATATCTGTACAAAATCGCTCCCAAGGACGGGACGATGATCGGCGTCTTCAGCCGCAGCACGCCGATGGAGCCGTTGCTTGGCAATCCAACGGTGAAGTTCGATCCAACGCGTTTCACCTGGATCGGTTCGGCCGGCAAGGAGGTCAGCGTCTGCGTCGCCAACGCCTCCACCGGAATTCACAGTTGGGACGATGTGACGAAGCGCGAATTTGTCGTCGGCGCCAGCTCGCTGAGCGCCGACACCGGCGTGTTCGCAACCGTTCTGAAAAATGCCTTTGGTGCGAAAATGCGCATCGTCACCGGCTATCCGGGCGGCAATGAAATCACCCAAGCCATGGAGAACAAGGAAATCGACGGGCGCTGTGGCTGGTCGTGGAGCGCGATCGAGAGCAGCCGGCCGAGCTGGATCAAGGACGGCACGATGAACGTTCTGCTCCAACTGGGACTTGAGCCAAGCCCGAAACTGAAGGATGTGCCGCTGGTCATGGACCTGGCCAAGACCGAGCGCGAGCGGCAGATCCTCAAGCTGGTGTTCAGCCGTCAGGAATTCGCCTGGCCATTCGCCGCTCCGCCCGATGTGCCTGCCGATCGAACGCAGGCGCTCCGGCAGGCATTTCTCGCCACGCTCAGCGACCCTGAGTTTGTTGCGGAAGCCGCCAGACTGTCACTCGACGTGAGCAGCCCAACCTCCGGCGAGAAGCTCGATGCCTTGATCAAGGATATTTACGCTTCGCCGCCGGAAGTCATCGAGCAGGTGAAGGCCGTTATGAACCCGAAATAGCCGCCTGCCTCGTTTCCTATCGTCCGGAGCTTCGCGGCGACCCCTCTATTTTGCATCGCACACAGAAACATTTTTTAACATCAATCAAATGGAACTGCTGTCGCGGCTATGTATGTTTTCAATATCTGAACGCATGGAAGCAGAGCGGATATTTGAAACCTCCTGGTTGCAAGCTTTTGATCATGGGGCTCCCCGGTTCAGGAAAGACAACGCTGGCGCGGACGCTGGCTCCCATGATCAATGCGGTGCATTTCAACGCCGATGAGGTGAGAGCGCATCTTAACAAGGATCTCGGATACTCCGTTGCCGACCGCATTGAGCAGGCAACGAGAATGGGCTGGCTCTGCGATCAGATCGTCAAGGCGGGCATGGTTGCGATCGCCGATTTCGTCTGCCCCACACGGGAAACGCGGACTGCGTTCAAAGCCGGCGGCAATGCATTTGTTGTATGGATCGACCGCATAGACAGGGGGCGATTTGAAGATACCAATCGCCTGTTCACGCCGCCGGGTGAATTCGACGTGCGGGTTTGGCCCGCAGGCTCGCCGCAATATTGGGCGGAGCAGATTGCCGAACAACTCCGCCTCAATCACCGGCCGCGGCGTTCGGCCGTCATTATCAGCCTGTCCGATTTCCGAAGCTCGCTCACCTGAATCTGGAACCGGTGCTACACCCGCACCGTCTTTGGCTGGAGCGCTGGCACAGGCAATCTGATACGGACGCGCAGTCCGTGAGGCTCCCGATCGCACAGGCGGATATGGCCGCCATGATCCTGAATGACATCGCGCGCGATGGAGAGGCCGAGACCAAAGCCGGTGTGATCCGATGCACCTCGCGTGGTATCTCCCTTGAAAAAGGGTTCGAAAGCGTCTTCCTTCACGGGAAACGGCATTCCCGGCCCGTCATCAGAAACTTCGATGCAGAAATCGCTGTGCCCGAGGTTCAAGCTGACAAGCACCTCCGAACCATGCCTGATGCCGTTTTCAACCAGGTTGGTCACCGCCCGCCGCAATGATTTAGGCCGGCATATATATGAAACGCGATCGATCCCGCAGTAGGACACGCGATAGCCGAGATCGGAAAATTCGGAACAGATGGTCTGCAAAAGGCTCGGCAGATCAACGGAAATGCCGGGCTCGGCATGGGTATCGTCTTTCAGATAGGTCAGCGTATCGCTGAGCATATTATCGATGGTCACGATCTCGCGTACCATGCTGTCCCTCGCCGTATCGCAGTCCACACGTTCCGCATGAAGCCGCAGTCTTGTGAGCGGGGTGCGAAGATCATGCCCAATCGCCGCCAGCATGGACGTCCGGCGTTCGACAATTGAGCGAATGCGTGCACGCATCTCATTCAAGGCTTGCGCAACCAGAACAATCTCGCGCGGGCCCGCCTCTTTGAGCACGTAATCGGCATTGGGAGACCGGCCGAATGAACGCGCCGCAAGAGCAAAGGACGACAGCGGAGCGATCACCCATCGCACCGCATACACCGAAAGAACGGTCACGAATACGGAAACGATGACGAGAACAAAGATCAACGGAATCCCGACGAACCTGGATGTCCGTGTCCGTGGCGGCATCCAGTCGAGCGGCATGCGGAATAGAAGCGCGGTATTCTCGTCCAGCTTGGCCAGCATGACGTTCTTCCGGAAGGCCAGATTTTCCACGCCCAGGGTTTCGAATGGAATGCCGAAACGGCCGGGGCCTTCGCCCATACGGACGTCCCCATGACTGGCGCCAAACTGATATTCGGCGGGATTGGCTCTTTCGACATCAATTCCCGCGCGCGACGCATTCGAAAGCAAGGTTTCCATGTCCGCGGGCGAGCGGGCGAGTTTTGCCAATTGGACGATCGTGACCGCCCGGGCGAAGGCGGTGGCTTGCATGAGCCGCGGCGGCGGTTCAGGTTGCAGGAATTGCAGGACGGCAGCCATCATGGCGCAAGCCAGCATCAACGAGATGACAATCAGGCCGGTGATCTGGGCCACAATGGTCCGTGGCAGAATACGCGCAACAAGCCGCGTCATATGAACTCCACGGGTGCAGTGAATATGTAGCCGGCCAAACGAACCGTCTTGATCAGCTGCGGCTCGCAGGGGTCTGTCTCGATCTTCTGTCGAATTCGGCTGATGTGAACATCGACGCTGCGTTCAATTGGCCCGGCCAATCCATTGTGAGTCAGATCGAGCAATTGTTCGCGCGACAGGATGCGGCTTGGGTTCCGGCAGAAGGCGATCAGGAGATCGAATTCGGCACTGGTCAGCGACACCATGACGCCATCGGAATTGCTGAGCTGGCGCGTGGCGGGATAAATGCACCAGCCGGCAAAACGCAGCGGCCTGTTGCCGTTGTCCCGCGTCATCTGATGAACCTGAACGCGGCGCAATAGCGCTCTTATCCGCGCGATAAGCTCGCGCGGGTTGAACGGTTTGGTCACATAATCATCCGCGCCGATCTCAAGTCCGACAATGCGATCCACATCTTCCCTGAGCGCCGTCAGCATGATTATGGGAATCGCCGATGCGGCTCGCAGCCGCCGGCAGATGCTAAGCCCATCCTCGTCGGGCAGCATAATGTCCAGAACGACCAGATCGATCTGCTCGCGCTCGAGAATGCAATCCATCCTGGCGGCGGAGGCGGCGGATACCGCTGCGAATCCGCACTCTTCGAGAACATCCGCGAGCATGGCGGAGATACCCGCGTCATCCTCAACGAGAAGAATTCTGGGCGGGGAACTTGCAAGCGATGACGCCATGGCCTTCTGCGCGAAGAGAAAACGGAGGGATCTATTCTCCGCGATCCCCCGATGAGGATGTCGCTACCGAGTGTGGCTTTATGTTGTTGTTTTGGAGCGGCGATTATCAAACATCATGCAGCGGAAATATTTCTTAACATCACTTAAAACCACCGCTCCAGACGGCGGGCTATAAGCGATGAGCTTCAAAACCGGCCACCCCTCGGTCGTCGCCGGGAGACGGTGCGCTGAGCAGCCGATAATGCTAAAGGTCTGGAAGACAGAGCGTGACATCACTCGCGGTGCCTGGAAAATTTGTCGGATTAAGACTTACGGTATTGATGTCGGTTGCGATTCTGTCTGCGATCGGCGTCGGCTTCAAGGCCAATTCCAGTTCGCCTGTGCTTCCATATTCATCACTTGCAAACGACGTCATCGTTTCATCCGCGCCTTCCTGGGATGCCAATCACGACGGCATCTACACCTGTGAGGAATGGAAGCAATACGTCACCCGCATTTTCAACGATGCCGACCGTGATGGAAGTGGCGACATCGATCTCATCGAATTCGAGGCCATACGCAGACCGGGGTCACCGTTTGAGAATTCCGAACTCATGTATTTCGACACCGCTCCCTTTAACGCGCGGCTCAGTCGGGAAGAGTTCATCGACAGACCAAGCGCTTTCTTCCTGCGTTTTGACAAAAACCGGGACTGCAAAGTGACCGCCGCCGAGATAGATGCCGTTCGCGCCCGTACCGGAAAAACCAGGGACCTGACGAGACAACGTTGATGCAGACAGCACCATCTTCTCAGTCGATCGTGTATTTTTTTCCGCATACGCCGAAATGCGCCGGCTCGACCATCGTGGGCCACATGCAGGTGCTCCAAGATGACGTCGTCGTCATGACGGGAAAACCCAGGCCTGCCGAAATCATTATCCGCAAAGGAAATGTCGCGGGTCGGCCACGATTTCTCACCGGGCACTATCTGCCGCAATCCGCTTCAAATCTGTTCGAAGGGCAGGAAATTCGCGAGATCGCGCTTCTGAGGGATCCGGTCAGCTACTATCAATCCCTGTACCAATTCTACCTCAGATCATCCGTGCGCCGCCACCGGGCAAGAACCATCGATTTCGATCTGTGGTATAGGTGTCAGCGAAAGAACCCGATCAGCCATTTCTTTCTTTCGCGATACTTCCGCATTTCGCCTGTCCGGGAAATATTGCTGACGCAACGGCAGACGCTGGATTTTTTATCGGAGCAATTCGACCGGTTCTGGTTTGTCGGCTCGTATCGTCACTGCGATCTATTGCTGGACGATCTATCCAGCGAATTCGGGCTCTCCAATGTCTTTGAGAGCCGGAATGTCAGCCGGAACAAAATCGCCATGCCGGACTATTTTCGAAACAAGATTCTGCACGAAAATCGGCTCGACCAGGCCTTGTATGACATCTGGGCCGAGCGGCTTTGGCGTCGAGGCTGTGTCAGCATCCGGGAGCCGGCGCTACCCTCGTGGGGCCAGAAAATAAAGAGCGAGGCTTCCGTATGCCTGGCGCGTATCGAACGTCATCTCATTGCATGATGTAGCCACGCCATTGCGCGGCGTTTCGGATGGTGAACAGATGAAATTGACAGATGCCCGCTCCACCCAGAGGAAACGTACCGCCCTTGATGCTTATATGCTGTTTGGTGCGGCCATGATGGCGCTCGGCATTGCGACGACGGCTGCCGTGGCGCAGGACCAGCGCGGCAGTATGGGCGTGACATCGGGCCAGGGCGACATTGTCGTGTCCACCGCGCGCATATGGGGCGGCAATAAGGATGGCGCGTATACCTGCGATGAGTGGAAGCAATATCTCTCCCGCATGTACAACCTGGCCGACAGCAAGCATGTCGGCTTCATCACCGCCGCCGATTTTGTCAGGGTCAAACGCGCCAGCCCGGTCTTCGCCAATGCTGATTTCGACTTTTTTGACACGAGCGGCAAGGGTAAGATTTCGCGCAAGGATTTCATTGCGCAGCCGAGCCCGTTTTTCACCCGCTTCGACACCAAGGCATCCTGCCGCGTGACCGAGGCGGACATCCAGAAAGTTCTGGCAGCGGAAAAGCAGCCAAAGGCGCCGGAAGGCGGACGCGGCGGCGGTCGACGCGGCGGAGGAGGGGGCCGCGGTGGTAGCATGGGAGGCGGTGGCATGGGTGGTGGCGGTATGGGTGGTGGCGGCGTAAACTTCTGAGTGTGGCCCACGAGGCTGCGACAACATTTAGTTGTGTCGCCTGAAACTTAATTTCCTCTGGGCGGCCCTGCGCTGCGGTGCTTAGATGCGATGATGCGCATCCTGCGCTTATCGCGAGAGCACGATGCCGACCCGACGCGAAACACTTCGATCGATTGCCGCTGCCAGGCGGCCGCAATGACGGATCAAGCCCGCGCCGTGCAGATTCCTGACGGCCGTATCGACGTTCATGTTCATGCCCTGCCGCCGTTTTATATCGAGGCGGTGGAAGCGTCCGGCCACAAGGCCTCCGTCAGCGCCGGTTTTCCGCCATGGACGCCGCAGGACGCGCTGGCTTTCATGGAGCGTAACGGCATCGCCTTTTCGATCAATTCGATCTCGCCACCCGGCGTCGCCTTTGGCGATGACGCTAAAGCGCGCGCGCTGGCGCGACGCTGCAACGACTATCTGGCGACGCTCGCTGCGCAATATCCGCAGCGCTTTGGTGGGCTCGGCATTCTGCCGATGCCCGATGTCGCGGGATCGCTGGATGAAATCGACCATGCGCTTGACGTGCTGCAGCTCGACGGCATCGTGCTGTTCGCCAGCTACGGCACGGCGTTTCTGGGTGACCCCGTGTTCGATCCGGTGCTGGAGCGGCTGAACCAGGCCGCAGCTACGGTCTTCATCCATCCCAACAGCCATCCGGCGAGCCTGACGCTTGGCATGCAGATCCCAACCTTCCTGGTAGAATTCCCGCTCGCCACGACGCGGGTCGTCGCCAATCTGATCTTCTCGGGCGCGCTGCAGCGGTTCCCTAGAATCAAATTCATCCTCGCCCATAATGGCGGCGCGATTCCATTCCTGAGCTGGCGCTTCGCCATGGCGCCGCTGATCGATACGCGCTTCGACGGCTTTACGCAGGAGAGCGCGCTGGCGGCACTGCGCAGCTTCTATTTCGAGACGGCACAGGCGGCGGGCCCGGCGCCGATGGCGGCGCTTGCCGAGATTTCCGACCGCAGCCACTGGCTGTTCGGCTCCGACTGGCCCTATTGTCCGCAGAGCGTCACGCAGGCGGGCGAGGCTTCGCTTGCTGCGAGCGGCTTTTTAGCTGACCTGGCGCCGGATCTGTTCCGGCAGAACGCCCTCGCCCTGTTTCCGCGCCTGAAATAAGGATGGCAAAATGACAGCAACATTCATCCGCAGCGCCAGACATTTGGCGGCTTCGCTCCTGGTCGCCGCCTGCATGACCGGCACGGCTTCGGCGCAGCAATGGCCCACGCGGCCGATCAATCTGGTCGTGCCGCTTGGCGCGGGCGGCGGCGCCGATATCGTGGCGCGCATTCTCGCCGCCCATCTCGGCCCGGTGCTGGGACAGACCGTGATCGTCGAAAACGTCACCGGCGCCGGCGGCATGGTCGGCTCGTCGCGCGTCGCCAAGGCACAGCCTGACGGCTATCAGGCGCTGCTCGGCACGGTCGGCACCCATGCGCAGAACCAGACGCTGTACAAGACGCCGCTCTACGATTCGCGCACCGATTTCGAACCGGTGGCGCTGGTGGTGGACGTGCCGATCGTGCTGGTGACGACTAACAGCATGCCGGTGAAGACGCTGCAGGAGTTCATCGACTATACCAAGGCCCATCAGGCCGAGGTGCAATATGCCTCGCCGGGCGCCGGCTCGTCGAACCATCTCGCCTGCGTCTTTCTCAATGCCGCCATCGGCGTCAATGTCACCCATGTGCCCTATCGCGGCGCGTCCGATCTGTTTCAGGACCTGATCGCCGGACGGGTCGATTATTTCTGCCCGACCAGCACGGCCGCCCTGCCCTTCACCGAAGAATCGAAACAATTGCGGGCGATCGCGATCCTCGGCAGCGAACGCCTGAAGGTGATGCCCGACGTGCCCTCGGCCACCGAACAGGGACTGCCGAACTTCGAGGCCGGCACGTGGTTCGCGCTGTTCCTGCCGAAAGGTACGCCTGCCGCCATCGTCAGCAAACTGAACGAAGCCACGGTCAAAGTGCTGGCGAGCGACGACGTCCGCAAACGCCTGGAGGCCATCGGCGCCGTCATCGTCGCCAAAGAGCGCATGACGCCGGACTACCTCAAGCGCTACGTCTCTGAGGAAGTGGACAAGTGGAAAGGCCCGATCGAGCGCACCGGGGTGAGCATCAGCCAGTGAAACCGATCTGGGTCGGCTGCAACCTTGCCCTTGCCGGCTGCTTCACTTGGCTATTCTACGAACGCTACTGGAAATGGCGGGATTGCATCGATACATCGGCTTCAAGCTGCGTCACACCGGATGGCGGCAATCTGACGGCCGGCGGCATGTTCTGGGCGATCTTTGCCGCGGCTTTCCTTGCGCTCGCATTATATTCGCTGTTTTCGCGGCGCTAGGTCCGCAGGCTCGCAAAGCCATGACGATCAGGAAAAGCTGCTTTTCCGTTGATCAATCCGGAACGCTCTGTAATCCTCAAACTAGGCGTATTGAGACCGGCGCCGACGACAATTTTATATAGGGGGAGGCGATGGCCAGACTTCTTTTCGTTTTG
>JAQGJO010000322.1 GCA_028290595.1 Hyphomicrobiales bacterium
TTCAGCACACCATCGCCGTCGCAGGCCTCGCAGCGCCCGCCCTTGACGTTGAAAGAGAAACGGCCCGGGCCGTAGCCCCGCGCCTTGGCTTCCGGCAGCCCGGCAAACCATTCGCGCATCGGCGTAAAGGCGCCGGTATAGGTCGCTGGGTTCGAACGCGGCGTGCGGCCGATCGGCGATTGGTCGATATCGATCACCTTGTCGAGATGTTCGATGCCTTCGATGTGATCATGCGGGGCAGGGTGTTCCAACGCGCCGTTGAGCTTGCGCGCCACGGCTTTGTAGAGCGTGTCAATAACCAAGGTCGACTTGCCGCCGCCGGACACGCCGGTGATGCAGGTGAACGTGCCGAGCGGAATTTCCGCATCGACGTTCTTGAGATTATTGCCGCGGGCGCCGACGATCTTCAGCTTGCGCCCCGGCTGCACCTTGCGGCGCGCGCGCGGCACCATCACCGATTTGCGCCCAGTCAGATAATCGCCGGTCAGGGAGTTCGGGTCGGCGAGAATATGCGCCGGCGTGCCCTCCGAGACGATCCGCCCGCCGTGAATGCCGGCGCCGGGGCCGACATCGACCACGTAATCGGCGCTGAGAATGGCGTCCTCGTCATGCTCGACCACGATGACCGTATTGCCGAGATCGCGGAGCCGCCGCAAGGTGTCGAGCAGCCGCGCATTGTCGCGCTGATGCAGGCCGATGGAGGGCTCATCGAGCACATAGAGCACGCCGGTGAGGCCGGAGCCGATCTGCGAGGCGAGGCGGATGCGTTGGCTTTCGCCGCCCGACAATGTGCCCGAGCCGCGCGCCAAGGTCAGATAGTCGAGGCCGACGTCGACGAGGAAGATCAGCCGCTCGCGGATTTCCTTGAGGATGCGGCCGGCGATCTCGTTGCGCTTCTTGTCGAGATGCTGGGGCAGGTTGGTCGCCCAGTCGGCGGCTGTACGCACCGACAATTGCGCGATCTCGCCGATATGCTTGCCGTCGATCTTCACCGCCAGTGCTTCCGGCTTGAGGCGGTGGCCTTCGCAGGCGGCGCAGGGCGTGTCGGCCATGTAGCGGCCGATTTCCTCGCGCGCCCATTCGCTTTCGGTTTCGAGGTAGCGGCGCTCGAGATTCCGCACGACGCCTTCGAACGGCTTCTTCACCTGATAGGCGCGCAGGCCATCGTCATAGGCGAATTTGACCTCTTCCTCGCCCGATCCGAATAAAATGACTTCGCGCGCCTTCTTGGCCAAGTTTTCGAACGGTTCGTCGAGGCGGAACTTGTAGTGCTTGCCGAGTGCTTCGAGCGTCTGCAGATAATATGGCGACGATGATTTCGCCCACGGCGCAATCGCACCCTTCCGCAACGTCACTTTCGGGTCCGGCACGACGAGATCTGAATCGATCTTCTGCTCGAAGCCGAGGCCGCTGCAGACCGGGCAGGCGCCGAACGGATTGTTGAACGAGAACAGCCGCGGCTCGATCTCCGGAATCGTAAAGCCGGAGACCGGGCAGGCGAATTTCGACGAGAACATGATGCGCTTGGCTTCGCCCTTCGCATCCTTCTCATCGGCATATTCGGCAACTGCAATGCCCTCGGCCAGCTCCAGCGCCGTCTCGAAGGATTCCGCCAGCCGCGCCGCGATGTCGGGGCGCACGACGATGCGGTCCACCACCACGTCGATGTCATGCTTGAATTTCTTGTCGCGGGTCGGCGCATCGGCGATTTCGTAATAGACGCCGTTGACCTTGAGCCGCTGGAAGCCGCGCTTCATGTAATCGGCGATCTCCTTGCGGAACTCGCCTTTGCGGCCGCGCACGACCGGCGCCAGCAGATAGAGACGCGACTTCTCGGGCAGCGCCAGCACCCGGTCGACCATCTGGCTCACCGTCTGGCTTTCGATCGGCAGGCCGGTCGCCGGCGAATAGGGAATGCCGACTCGCGCCCACAGCAGGCGCATATAATCGTGGATCTCGGTCACCGTGCCGACGGTCGAGCGTGGATTTTTCGACGTGGTCTTCTGCTCGATGGAAATCGCCGGCGACAGGCCGTCGATCTGGTCGACGTCGGGCTTCTGCATCATTTCAAGAAACTGCCGGGCATAGGCCGACAGCGATTCCACATAGCGCCGCTGCCCCTCGGCATAGATCGTGTCGAAGGCCAGCGACGACTTGCCCGAGCCTGACAGGCCGGTGAATACCACGAGCTTGTCGCGCGGGATCGTCAGATCGACATTCTTGAGGTTGTGCTCGCGCGCGCCGCGAACCGAGATGGTGCGCTGATCGCCAAAGCGTCCCGCGACCGGCAAGGTGGCCACGGGCGTCTGTATCGCGGTGGAGGTCTTTTTCTTTGCCGACTTCAAGGGAGCAGGCGGGTTTTGCGGCTTGCGGGGCACGGGCGATCCAGCAGTTGTTAGTCGGTTTTCAGGCAGGTTTTTGGGCAGATTTTTGGGATTGTCCCTAACGTAGGGTCTGTCGGGCGGTTTCACCACCCGGGGATCGATAATCCACAGACTTGAGCGGACTTACGGCCTTGAGCGGACTTGCAGAACATTTGGCTTATCCTAAGTTACCTTGACACTGGGGTGGAAAGACAGACTAGCCTCGTCAGTGCGCGTCTCGGCGGGACGCGCGAGTATGGAGTATGACGATGGCACCAACTACGGTCGTAATGGCGGCGGCGAGCCGGAAACCCTGGTACCAGATCCTTTATGTTCAGGTGCTTGTTGCCATTGTGCTGGGGGCGCTTGTCGGCGCGTTCTGGCCCAATTTCGCGCAGAACGACTGGATCAAGGCGCTGGGCGACGACTTCGTCAAGCTCATTAAAATGGTGATTGCGCCGATCATTTTCTGCACCGTCGTGTCCGGCATTTCCCATATCAGCGAGGCCAAGAAAGTCGGCCGGGTTGCGGTCAAGGCGCTGCTTTATTTCGAAATCGTCTCGACCTTCGCGCTGGCGCTCGGCCTTCTCGTCGCCAATGTCCTGAAACCGGGGGCGGGCTTTTCCGGCCACAGCGACGCTGCCGCCGTGGCGGGCTATGCCAAACAGGCCAGCGAGATGAAATCCATCGATTTCGTCTCCCACATTATTCCTGACTCCGTGGTCGGAGCCTTTGCGACCGGCGATGTGCTTCAGGTTCTGCTGTTCGCCATCCTGTTCGGCTTCGCGCTGATGTTTCTGGGCGAACGCGGCCATACGGTGCGGGCGCTGATCGACGATGTCGCCCATGCCATGTTCGGCGTCATCGCCATCATCGTCAAAATCGCGCCGCTCGGGGCTTTTGGCGCCATGGCCTATACGATCGGGAAATACGGCCCGCAGGTGCTCGGCAATCTCGCCGGCTTGATCGCCACCTTCTACCTGACGGCGCTGCTGTTTATTCTCGTTGTGCTGGGCGCGATCGCCGCCGTCGCCGGATTCTCGATTCTCAAATTCGTCCGCTATATCAAGGACGAACTGCTGATCGTGCTCGGCACCAGCTCGTCCGAAAGCGCGCTGCCGCAAATGATGGAAAAGCTGGAACGGCTCGGCTGTTCGAAGCCCGTGGTCGGCCTTGTCGTACCCACCGGCTATTCCTTCAACCTCGACGGCACCAATATCTATATGACCTTGGCGACCCTGTTCATCGCCCAGGCGCTGAACGTGCCGCTGACGTTCGGCGACCAGATCACCATCATGATCGTCGCCATGCTGACCTCGAAGGGCGCCAGCGGCGTCACCGGGGCCGGATTCATCACCCTGGCGGCGACACTGGCTGCCGTGCGGCCTGAGCTCGTGCCGGGCATGGCGATCGTGCTCGGCATCGACAAGTTCATGAGCGAATGCCGCGCCCTGACCAACCTGGTCGGCAACGGCGTCGCCTGCGTCGTCGTCGCCTGGTGGGAAGGCGAGCTTGACCGTGACAAACTGCAGGCCGCTCTCAACCGGGATCTCGACCCGACATCCGTCGAAACCGCCGTCACGACAGGCTGAGGGCACGGTTCGGTTTCTGCTCATTGGCGAGGCACAGCGCTTTTCCACATGTCCGACTTGATTCTCGAAAAGAACATATATAGAACATAAATGAATTTGAGAAGAGGCGCTTGTTGTGGACAAAGTCATGACGATGGGCGCGTCGGAAGCGGCCTCAGCGTAAGGTCCGTTCAACTTGCCGGCACGAGGCCGGTCCGTATTTTTTGGAGACAATTATGGCTGGCAGCGTCAACAAGGTGATCCTGATCGGCAATCTTGGCCGCGACCCCGAAGTACGCCGCACCGGCGCGGGCGATCCGATCGTGAGCTTTTCCGTCGCGACGACTGAGTCCTGGCGCGACAAGGCCTCGGGCGAGCGCAAGGACCGCACGGAGTGGCACAACGTCGTGATCTTCAACGAGGCCCTCGGCAAGATCGCCGAGCAATATTGCAAGAAGGGCACGAAGATCTATCTCGAAGGCCAGTTGCAGACGCGCGAATATACCGACAAGGACGGCAACCAGCGTAAGTCGACCGAAGTCGTGCTGCAGCGTTTCCGCGGCGAACTGACCTTGCTCGATAGCCGTCGCGACAGCGAGGAACGTGGCATGTCGTCGTCTTCCGGCGGTGGTGATTTCGGCCGTTCCTCGCCGATGGAGCCGCGTCGTGTGGCATCGGGTGGCGGTGGCGGACGCGCAGCAGCTCCGGCGCCGATCGACGATGATATCCCGTTCTAGGGCACTTTCTTTCTAAAAAGCTGGCTGCGTCTTTCTAATTTCCCGATCCAATCGGATCGGGAAATGCTATAGGCACATCACGTTTTAACGCCAGCGCGGGTGTCGACGTGATTGTCGAGAAGAAGATATTTGAAATGCCTGTGCTGGAGACGCTCTCCGGCGCGACGATCAAGCAGGTGCGCATTGGCTATGAGACCTATGGCACGCTCAACGCAGATCGCTCCAACGCGATTCTGATCTGCCATTTCTTTTCCGGCACCAGCCATGCAGCGGGCAAATACGCGCCGGAAGAAGTTTTGCCCGGCTATTGGGATTATCTGATCGGACCCGGCAAGGCGATCGACACCGATCGCTATTTCGTCATCTCCTCCGACACGCTGACCAATCTCAACGCTTACGATTCCACGGTCACGACCACCGGACCGGCGTCGATCAATCCCGACACCGGCAAGCCCTATGGCATGAGCTTTCCGTTCGTGACGATCGGCGACTTCGTCCGCGTTCAGAAAGCGCTCGTCGATCATCTGGGCATCAGCAAGCTGCATACGGTCATGGGCCCGTCCATGGGCGGCCTGCAGACCTATGAATGGGCGGCGAGCTATCCCGATATGATGGATCGTATCATCCCGGTCATCAGCGCCGCCAATGCCGGCGCCTGGCTGATCGCCTGGCTCGATGTCTGGGCGACGCCGGTGCGGCTCGACCCCAATTGGCGTGGCGGTGATTATTACGGCCATACGCTGCCGGTGGAGGGCCTGAAACAGTCGTTGAAGATCGTGACCCTGCAGGCCAACCACTGGCAATGGGCGAACCGCATCGACGGCGCTGCCTGGGCCGTGGAGGGCGCCGACCCGATGCAGGCGCTGAACAATCACTACCGCGTCGAGGCGGTGCTGGAAGGCGCCGCCGCCCCGCGGGCGGCGATCTCTGACGCCAACAATTTTCTCTACCTCATCAAGGCCAACCAGAGCTTCATTCCGGGCATGGGCACAGGCGCGAAAACCGTTGCCGAGGGGCTGGCGCGGATCAAGGCGCGCACGCTGGCGCTTTACGCGCCGACCGACCAGGTTTTCGCCGCCGAATGGGTACTGCAAACGGCGAAGATGATCGCCGACGCCGGTACACAAGTCGAAACCGCTGAAATTCAAGGCGAATTTGGCCACCTGAACGGCGTGATGGCGATGGCTCCTCTGGGGCCGCGGATTGCCGAGTTTCTGGCCAGCTAGAGGCCGTTTTGCTGGTGTCGCAAACACTTCCGTAGCGGCAAAATAAGTCTTTGAAAATAAAGGAATAAAATAGCGCAAAACCAGCCCTCGAAATTGGCTTTTAAAGGCGAAATCGGATAGTGTGCGGCATCCGATTCTCCCAGGCTGGAATGGCGTAACCTTTGGCTGACCCGATCGACCCGAATAATCCCGATCAACCGGGCT
>JAQGJO010000338.1 GCA_028290595.1 Hyphomicrobiales bacterium
TTCTCATGGGTGGCGAAGGCGGCATGAACGACCTCATCGTTCAAAACGACATCGGCTCGATCAAGGATCTGGCCGGCCGCACGCTTGCGGTCGATTCTCCCGACACCGCCTATGCGCTGCTGCTGCGAAAAGTGCTCGCCGCCAACGGCCTGGAGAAAGACAAAGACTATCAGTTGTTGGCGATCGGCAATGGCTCGAAGCGGCTGCGCGCGCTGCTGAAGGATAGAACGTTCGCCGGCGCCATTCTCAATCCGCCGTTTTCGGCGGAAGCGCTTCTGTCCGGCATGCGAAGCCTCGGCCGGCTCGACGATCTTGTCGGTCCCTATCAGGCTGGTGGCGCGTTTGCTCTACGCTCATTCGCCGAAAAGTCGGGAGCCGCCATCGAGGCTTACATCGAAGGCTACATCGCCTCACTCGACTGGCTGCGAAACCCGCAGAATACCGACGCCTGTGAGCGCCTGCTGCGGGAGAAGCTCTCGATTTCGAGCGAGGTCGCCCATGCAACCTATCTGCAATTGTGCGATTCGGTCTCAGGCTTTGCGCCGCAAGCGCGCCTCAACTGGACCGGCTTTCGCGCCATGCTCGACGTGCGCGCGACAACGGAAGGCCGCGATGCGCAATTCGAAGATACCGCCAACTATGTGGACGAATCCTACTATCAACGAGCCATCGCGAATATGGCGCGGACAATCAACAACTGAGTCTCGGCTGCAACGCCCGACCGCCCAGAGGAGAACAAGCATGCCGAACATGAATCGACTGCGATCCGTTTCCGCCGCCCTCATAATAGGCCTGGCGTCGGCCTCAGCCGCCTGCGCCCAATCGGACACGGAGAAATTCTTCACCGGCAAAAGCATAGACTTCATCATCGGCGCACGCGCCGGCGGCGGCTACGCCGTTTACGGTGCCGTGTTGCAGCGACACATCGGCAAATATCTGCCCGGACATCCGCAGGTCGTCGGACGCTATATGGACGGCGCCGGCAGCCTCATCGCCGCCAACTATCTCTACACCAAGGCGCCCAAGGACGGCTCGACGTTCGGCGCGCTCTTCATGGGCGCGATCATGGACCCGCTCATCGGCGAAGTCGGACAGGCGCGTTTCGATCCACGCAAATTCAGCTTCATCGGCAGCGCCAACAAGGAAACCAGTGTCTGCGTCGCCTGGCATACATCGGACATCCAGACCTTCGAGGATCTGTTCAAGAAAGAGCTGATCGTCGGCACCTCCGGCGTCACCTCGTCCATCCGCCAGTATCCGACCGTGCTGAACAATGTACTCGGCACCAAGTTCAAGCTCATCACCGGCTATCCCGGTTCGCAGGACGCGGCGCTGGCGATGGAACGCGGCGAAACCCAGGGCATCTGCGGCATTCAGTGGTCGAGCTTCATCACCAGCTACCCAAGCTGGCTTGCCGATAACAAGGTCCGCATTCTGACCCAGATCTCCTCGCCCGATGGCGATCCTGAATTGAACCGGCGCGGCGTCCCCAATATGTGGGCATCGGTGAAGAATGATGCGGACCGGAGAGTCCTGTCGGTCATCTTCAGCCAGCTCGAATTCGGCCGTCCCTATGTGCTGCCGCCGGGCGTGCCCGCCGATCGCGTCGCCGCTTATCGCGCTGCCTTCGATGCGACGATGAAGGATCCGGAATTTCTGGCAGAGGCGAAGAAAATCCTTCTCGATATCGATGCCGTTTCCGGTGAGCGCGTGCAGAAGCTCGTGGAGGAAATCTATGCGACGCCTGCCGCCGATATCGAAAAGGCGAAGGAAGTCCTGAAATAAAAGCTAGAGCGGCAGCAGTGTCAGTCCGCCTGACTCTGCTGCTCCGCGTCATAGGCCTTGAGCACCCGCTTCGGCGCCTGGGCGCGCCAGACCTTGATGAGGTTTGCCTTCGCCCATGCGAGGTCGAGCTTGTCCGGCCGCACCAGTACCAGCGGATGGCTCTTGTAGTGCGGCGTGAAGAAGAACGTCTTCGGCTCCGCCTCGACCAGAATCTCGCGTTCCTCGAACGGAACCTTGAAGACTGGCGCATCTTCGTGGGGGCTCCACCAGACCCAGAGCTTGCCATGCGCCTTCAGGTTCGGCTGCCCCCAGGAGGTTGCCTCTTCAACGCCAGGCAAACCAAGCTTAACGCCAGGGTCTTGAGACGTTCCCAGTCGACTTTCCTGTCAGGCTTCATCGCATACTCGCAGACTGCCTAAAGAACGTCACCTTGTCTGGACTGCAACCGGATGGCAACCCTTTGCCCGGTCCTGGCGGCGATTGACATTACGATCCGCGCGCCTCTATCAGATCACCGCCATCGCGAGAGGCGGGTCAGTGGAGCACTCATGCAGCGTCGAATGTTCAAGGGTAAAATCCATCGTGCAACGGTCACCCACGCTGACCTGGACTACGAAGGCAGTTGCTCTATCGATCTCGACTTGATGGATGCCGCCGACATTATCAATAATGAAGAAGTCCACCTTTGGAATGTGACCAGAGGCACCCGCCTGACGACCTATGCGATCGAGGCGCCGCGAGGCAGCGGAATCATTTGCGCCAATGGCGCCGCCGCCCATCTCGTCAAAGTCGGTGACCTTGTGATCATCGCCACCTTCGCAAATTTCGACAGGATCGACGACGACTACAAGCCCGCCGTCGTGAGAGTCGATTCCCGCAACAAAGCAGTCAGCACTTTGCCGGAAACCGCCGGACCGGGGCCCGTGGCGAACAGTCCGGCATAGTCATTCACCGCACCACGCCGTCGAAGAACCCGGCCATCAGCGCATCGATCCAGATGAACGCGATCTTTTCGTTGCTGGCCCCAACGTAACCGAAATGCCCGTAACGCGATACCAGCATGACCTTCGCGCGCCGCGCCCGCTGTGCGAACTTGTAGCCCATGAACATTTCAAGCTTCTTGTCTTCCGTGGCGCCGATCAGCCAATGGTTTCGATCGTTCTCTCCGACCATGAGAAGAACCCCGACATCGGCAAGCCAGTCCGGATCGAGATCGCGCAGGCAATCGATGTATTCCTCGACCGGAAGCCCTACCCTTTTGGCGGTGGCGACCAGCGCCTCCACATGAGCCGAATGCTGATTGTCGCAAAGGCCTGTCTTAAGCTGAGATTTGAACTGGTTGGCCCAGGTGAAATAATCCTCGGCCGTTCCCCATGGACACAGCTCGGCTGCGTCCTCATAGCCGGCCTTGCGAAACGATTCCACGCTGCGCCGCGAGATCGAGTTCGGTCCCGCAATGGCATCCTTCTTGTCTGCACACCATTCGATCCATTCACGGTACCATCCATCGGGACCGCCGCTGCCCCAGCCGACAATGCCGATCACCCGCGCCGTCTTAAGGAAGCGATATAGGAACATCGACATCGGGCCGCCGGTGGAATGGCCGAATGCGAGAAGCTGATAGCCGGGCATATTGGCTTCGACCAATCGCGCAGCGCCTTCGACGATGGTGTTGAACGTGCATCTGTCGTGGCGATCGGCGATCTCCGCCGGCGACAATTGCAGGTCGAGAAGATAAACCGGCTCGCGTTCGCTAACCGGTGTGTCCCAGATGCCTGACGCCGGAATGTGGCCCGGGTAGGTCACCGCGAGACAGCGAAATCCTTGCTCCGCCAGCACCGATGCAAGACCAGGCCTCCCATCCGGCGTTTCTTCGACTTCCTTTTCGCTGCCGGCCCCGCCATGAAAAAGCACGAAGCCGACACCCGGCAGACGTTCCTTCGCCGGCGTATACAGAGTACCGTGGATATCCCATTCATAGCCGTTGCGGCTGAAACGCTGCGTCACGGCAGATTTTTCGAAAGCGCTCGCCTCGGCAGGTGCAGCGACCGACAACCACTCCGGCCAGTCGACGCGTCTTAACATTTGATCGTGGTGAAGCAGGTCGGCTATCAGTTTATTATTTGTATCGGAAGTCATCGAACGGCCCATTGCTTTTCATGATTGTCGCGTTCACTGCGGCTGAATGTTCGCCTGCTTGACGATTCTCTGCCACATCCCGTCATGTTCGATCATTTGCGTCTTCAACCCATCCGGCGTGCTCGGCCAGGGTTCGCTCGATTGATCGACCAGAAATTTGTGGCCCTCAGCGCTCTTGATGACATCGTTGAACCAGCGGTTCAGTTTGGCCGTGACATCGGGCGGCGATTTTGCCGGCAGCCACACGCCCCAGAAGTTGACGTATTCATAGTCTTTGAGGCCCGCCTCCTTCAGCGTCGTCAGTTCAGGCACCGATTCCAGCCGCTGCGGCGTGGTGACACCGAGCACACGCAGACGCCCGGCTTTCACCTGCGCCATGCTTAGCACCGTATCGACAAACGCATAGTCGACCTCACCGCCCATCACATCGCGCGCGGCATCGAGCATTGCCCTATAGTTTACAGCCTCCCCCTTGGTTCCGCTGAGAAGCTTGAAAAGCTCCGATGCCGCCAACAGGCTGATGGTCGGCGCCCCGTACAGCACTTTCGGCTTGCCCTTCAGATAGGTGATAAACTCAGGCAAGGTTGCCGCAGGGGAAGAATTCGGCACCGTCAGCGCGAACCCGGCGCGGAATATCGAAGTGACCGGATCGAAATCCTTCATCCCGTCCAGCCGCGTATCCTTCATCACATAGCGGTTGGCGATCATCGCGGAACT
>JAQGJO010000347.1 GCA_028290595.1 Hyphomicrobiales bacterium
CGAACTCCAGGCAAGCCAGTTTGCCGAGGAGGATGCCGCCGGCCGCCTGCAGTCGTTCAGCGACGACGGCACTCTGTGTCGGCACATGGTTCCGCAGCACGCGGGAATGTGCGGTGGTTGTTATGCCCGCGGTCTCGACGATGTCCTTTAAGGCATAGGGAATCCCATGAAGGGGGCCGCGGTACCGACCCGCCATGATGTCCCGCTCGGCCTCTCGCGCTTCTTTGCGCGCCAGCTCTTCCGTCACCAGAATGAAGCTGGAGATCGCCGGATCGAAACGACGGATGCGGTCCAGGTAACCCTCTGTCAATTCGATGGGCGAAAGCTCGCGCGCCTTAATCAGAGCGCCGGCTTCTGCCAAAGTGAGCGCAGCAAGATCGGCGCTCATCATGGCTGCTCCGGCGGATGGCGAAAGCCGAAGGCCGGCTCATCGTTACGATGTAGACCCTCGCGCAATCGCGCGGCGGAATCCTCGAGGCTGAGAACAGCCTTGTGGATGCGCGCGATCTGGCTTTCCGTGAACGGCAGGTTGAAATGTCGCGCTGCTGCGCGGATGTCCTCGACCTCAGTGGGCTGATAAAGAGCATTCGTTTTGTCCTCAGACATATCGCCTCCCTAGAAAACACGGTCTGTGCAACCGGACGTTTTATCCCACAGCCTAACGCCGGGTTTTCCTCACGTCCAAACGTGAGTCGTGGTTATGTGCCGCACTCTGCGTCTGGGCCAGACAGCGCCAGGTAAAATGGAAGCGGCAACGACAGTAACGGCAAGGCAAACGCGCAGAGCACAACGCTGATGCAGCATGACGGAGCCCTCCTTCGTTTCTCTCGTCGAAACTCTTGCGAAGCCTGCAAGAATATCGTCGAGCCATTTGGGACATTGCGGTCGCAACTCCCTGGCAAGTGCCGTGCCATTGCATAGGGAAGAGAAATGCCGAGAAATGCATCTTCTCAAACAGATCGAATGCGCATTGATAAAATAATGATCAACAGCGTCCGCAAACTGCATCATTCTGAAATGACCTTGAGGGTCCAACATCGCGGCGGGTTCATATGGCGAAAAGCACCGTTCAACGCATCGCTCAATGGGTCATGGATTTCGATCCATCTGGAATCGCCCCTGAATCGATCGAGCGCATCAAACATTCGATCCTCGACTCGATCGGCTGCGCTTACATCGCCCGCGATGAGGACTGTGTCAGCGGTGTTTTGGCACTAGCGCGGGAAAGCGGCGGCGCGCCGCAGGCAACATTAATCGGCGGCGGCAAAGCGCCGCTGGCCATGGCCACGTTCGTGAACGGCGCGCTGATCCGCGCTATCGATTACAACGACCATCTCGCCTTGGACCCTAACGACGGTACGAAGCTCGGCGGCCATCCGAGCGATAATTTCGCCGGCATCCTGGCGGCCGCCGAGTGGTGCGACCGCAGCGGCCAAGATGTTCTGACGGCTTTCTTGATCAGCTACGAACTCTACGGCCGGCTTTACAAATTTCTGACCCCGGAACTTCCTTGGGATCACACAACGGCATTCGGCTTTACCGTGCCTGCTGTAACCGCGCGCCTGCTGGGCCTCGATGTGGAGAAGGTGGCCCATGCCATCGCCATGAGCGCGGCACAGTCCGCAAGCCTCGGCGTCGTCCGACGCGGTCAATTGTCGCACAGCAAATTTCTTGCCAGCGCAGTCGTGACACAGCGCGGTATGCAAGCCGCGCAATTGGCAGCTGCCGGCGTCAGCGGTCCCATGACGGTGTTCGAGGACAGCCGCGGTCTCGCCAAGGGCGTGTTCCAGCGCCAGGAGGGGTTTGAGGCGCTCTATGCCCCTCTTGGCGTCACCCATATGGTGGAAGGGGTCACCATCAAGGCGTTTCCCGGAATGGATACGAGCCAAGCCGCCGCCGAAGCGGCTGTCGCGGCTGTCGGTGGGCGGAAACTAAAGGCCGCAGAGGTCGTCGATATCGAGCTGATCGTGAACGACCATCCCATGATCATCGCGCAGACGAACGATGCCGAACGCCGCCGGCCGGAAAGCCGAGAAACCGCGGACCACAGCTTCTGCTATATGGTCGCGGTGGCGCTCCTCGACGGCGAATTGACGCCGCGCCAGTTTGGCGAAGGCCGCTGGTTCGACCCGGACGTGGTCGACCTTATGAAGCGCATGACGATACGCAGTGATCCGTCGTGGAAAACAAAGGCCCCCGGCGGGTTTCCTTGCACGGTACGGCTGAAAACGAAAGACGGCCGGGAATCCGAATCCGAGATCGCCTATGCCAGCGGTCATGCTCGCAACAAGATGAATCGAGATCAGGTCATCGCCAAATTTTACAGTTGCGTTGAAGGTAAGTTGTCGCCCCAGAAGGCGGATGAGATTATCTCGACCGTTTACGCGCTTGATCGGCTGTCCTCGGTGCGGAATCTCACGCGCCTCCTCTCGGCATAGAAATCAGATTCGGAGATAACTGATGATTCAGAGAACGTGGCATTCGCTTGACGATCGTGTGCTGCTGCAAGTGATCGTGGCGGGTACGCCCGGAGACGATATTCAAACGCAGAGCAAAACGGCCATGAACCGCGCACTTTCCGAAATGGAGAAGGCCGGCTTTACGGCCGATCATGTCGTTCGCAGCAGAGTATGGGGACGGGATGCAGCGACGAGAACGGCGGCAAGCGACATTCGGCGGCTCGAATATGCTGACCATAAACGCGGCGCGACGGCGAGCTTTTATGACTCAGAACGGTTGGCGGACGGCGTCGACATGATGATCGACGTCTTCGCCTTGAAGACCCGTAAGAGTGCCGCGCGGAAAGTTTTTCAGGAATACGACACCCCGGCGACGGCGCCGCTATTTGTCGAACTCGATGGAATGGTTCTTCTTTCGGGCAACACGGATACGTCGCCGAAGTTCGAGGACCAGCTCGTCAAGATCCGCGGCAAAATCGAACCTGGATTGCAGCGCTCCGGCACGCAGTGGAAGCACGTCAGCCTTGTGTCGGCGTTTGTCTCCAAGACGGTTGATGCCATGCACGCCCGTAAAGCCATTGCTGAGGCCTTTCCTGAAATGTCATCTCCACTCGTCCTCACGAGCGTCGATGGCTTTTCATCTCCGGGGAAGTTGATTGAAATAGAGGTCAACGCCCTTCGCACGTAGCCGCTAGACGGGTCAGGTGTGGGAATCACAATTCGAAGCGTCGATTGCGCGACTGTTGGGGCTAATTGTGGCCGCTACCTTCCGTGCACCATTAATGGTGCAACTGGCTTCTGCAGCGATCA
>JAQGJO010000368.1 GCA_028290595.1 Hyphomicrobiales bacterium
ACCGGCACCGCGCTCACCGCCACGAAGCGCTCCACCCCGCTCCTCTCCAGAGCGCGCAGAATCCCGCGCGTGGCGGTCGAGGCGACCGGGCCATCGTTGCGGCCGCGCGGGCCGACACCCGAAACCGCGGCGTCGCTGGCCTGCAGCGCCGGCAACAGCGCCTCAGCATCGTTCAGGTCCGGCGCCACCACCACCTCGAGGGCCGCATGTTTCACGTTGAACCGGGCCGGATCGCGGATCACCGCCGTCACCTGGTGCCCGGCGTCCAGCGCCTGCCGCACCACCTCCCCGCCGATGCCGCCCGTGGCGCCAAAGACCGTTATTTTCATCCGCTGTCTCCGTCACTTTGATCTCCACATCGCCTTACGGGTGGTGGATTCTCGTTCGTTTTCCGTATAATATGGGACTCGTATCATAATAACGAGAACCATACAATATGAATTACGTATTATCTGAGGAGCGACGGCGGTTGAGCACCACGATCAAGCAGTCGCTGCGCGACCTTCGCAATCAACTGTCCTTGCTCAACCGGCACATCGGCGCACGGGTGGAGCTCAAGGACGTCGATCTCGATTGCCTGGATCTCATTGCCCGTCAGGGTCCGCTTAGCCCGAGCGCATTGGCCCAGCGCGCCGGGCTGCACCCCGCCACCATGACCGGCATTCTCGACCGGCTCGAACGCGACGGCTGGATCGCCCGCGACCGCGTGCCGACCGACCGGCGCGCCGTCCTCATCCGCGCCCTGCGCGAACGCAGCGCCGAAATATTCCGTCTCTACGCCGGCATGAATGCGTCCATGGACGAGATCTGCGCCGGCTACGGCGAAGCCGACCTCGCAGTGATCGCCGACTTCCTCCGCCGCACCACAACCGCCGGACACGCAGCCGCCGAGGAATTCGCCGTCGGGCCGGCTGCAACCTGAATCAGAACTTGCAGAACGGCCGGCAAGCGATTCAGAAGATTCCGTTTTTGATGAGCGGTCGACAACGCACGGAGAGGACGTGCGAATGCCTTGCAAGATCGCGCCTCATATGTTATATTTTTATATAACCTTAAACGAGGCTCTCTATGCACACAACCAACCTGCGCAAAGTCGGCGGCTCAATCATGCTCGCTGTTCCGCCCGCGCTCCTTGATTTGCTCCACCTGAACGCTGGGGCCAAAGTCGGCGTCGCCGTGGATAACGGCCGGCTGGTGGTCGATCCGCATCCCCGGCCGCGTTACACGCTCGAAGAGCTACTGGCGCAATGTGATGCATCCGCCGATCTCACGGCCGAAGACAGCGAATGGCTTGAGAGCAAGCCGGTCGGCAACGAGTTGCTGTGATGGAGCGCGGCGATATCTATCTCGTCTCGCTCAATCCAGCCTCCGGTCATGAACAACAAGGGACGCGTCCGGTGCTGGTCATCTCGCCGGGAGCGTTCAATCGCCTGACGAAAACGCCGATCGTGCTGCCGATCACCACGGGCGGCAATTTCGCCCGCATGGCGGGCTTCGCGGTGTCGCTCGACGACGCTGGAACGCGCACCACCGGCATCGTGCGCTGCGACCAGCCCCGCGCCCTCGATATCGGCTCCCGCAACGGCCGCAGGCTGGAAAGCGTGCCGCCTGAAATCATCGACGACGTGCTGGCCAGGCTCGCGACGATCCTCGGCTAATAGAGCGACAACACAAACAAAAAAGGGCGGGGTTTCCCCCGCCCTTTCCGCATTCACGTGTCGCTCGCTCAGTGCGCCAGAATGGCCAGCAGCAGCAGCGCGACGATGTTGGTGATCTTGATCGCCGGGTTCACGGCGGGGCCCGCCGTGTCCTTGTAGGGGTCGCCGACGGTATCGCCGGTGACGGAGGCCTTGTGCGCCTCGCTGCCCTTGAGATGCCTGACGCCGTCCTTGTCGACGAAACCGTCTTCAAAGCTCTTCTTGGCATTGTCCCAGGCGCCGCCGCCCGACGTCATCGAAATGGCGACGAACAGGCCGTTGACGATCACGCCCAGCAGCGAGGCGCCCAGCGCCGCAAAAGCGTTGGCCTTGGAGCCGGAGATCCACAGCACGCCGAAATAGGCGACGAGCGGCGCCAGCACCGGCAGCAGCGACGGGATAATCATTTCCTTGATCGCCGCCTTGGTCAGCATGTCCACCGCCCGGCCGTAGTCCGGACGCTGGGTGCCCAGCATGATGCCGGGCATCTCGCGGAACTGGCGGCGCACCTCTTCCACCACGGAGCCCGCCGCGCGGCCGACGGCCGTCATGGCGATGCCGCCGAAGAGGTAGGGGATGAGACCGCCGAAGATCAGGCCCGCAACGACATAGGGGTTGGCCAGGTCGAACGAGACCTTGCCGACGTCCTTGAAATAGGGCCGGCCTTCGTCGATGAACGCCTGCAGGTCGTTGGTATAGGCGGCAAACAGCACCAGCGCGCCGAGACCGGCGGAGCCGATCGCATAGCCCTTGGTGACGGCCTTGGTGGTGTTGCCGACCGCATCGAGCGCGTCGGTCGAATGACGCACTTCCTTGGGCAGGCCCGCCATTTCGGCAATGCCGCCGGCATTGTCGGTGACCGGGCCGAAGGCGTCGAGCGCCACGATCATGCCAGCCAGCGCCAGCATCGTGG
>JAQGJO010000369.1 GCA_028290595.1 Hyphomicrobiales bacterium
AGGACATGCTGTTCTACTGCCGCCAGCGCGGCATGTCGGCGGAGGAGGCGACGGCGCTCGTCGTCAACGGCTTCGTCAAGGACGTGCTGCAGCAGCTGCCGATGGAATTCGCGGTCGAGGCGCAGAAACTGATTTCGATCAGTCTCGAAGGTTCGGTTGGATAAAGCGTGGCCGTCGTCCTTCGAGGCGCGCTTCGCGCGCACCTCAGGATGACGGAGATAGACTGTACCGTCATCCTGAGGTGTGAGGCCGAAGGCCGAGCCTCGAAGGATGAACGGCCCAAAAGGAAGAGAAAGAGTTATGTCGTTGCTTGAGATCAAAAATCTGCATGTCGAGGTCGAGGACAAGAAAATCCTCAACGGCCTGACGCTGACCATCGAGAAGGGCCAGGTCGCTGCCATCATGGGGCCGAATGGCTCGGGCAAGTCGACGCTCGCCTATGTGCTGGCCGGCAAGGACAACTACAAAATCACCGAAGGCGAGATTTTGCTCAACGGCGAAAGCATTCTCGACATGGCGCCGGACGTGCGCGCCGCCAAGGGCGTCTTCCTGGCGTTCCAGTACCCGGTCGAAGTGCCGGGCGTCGCCACCATGACGTTTCTGCGCACCGCGCTCAACGCGCAGCGCAAGACGCGCGGCGAGCCGGAATTCTCCACGCCCGATTTCATCAAGCTGGTGCGCGACACCTCGGCCAAGCTCGGCGTCAGCCAGGAGCACTTGCGGCGCGCTGTCAATGTCGGCTTCTCCGGCGGCGAGAAGAAGCGCAACGAAATTCTGCAAATGGCGATCCTGCAGCCGACTTTGGCTGTGCTCGACGAGACCGACTCAGGTCTCGACATCGACGCGCTCAAGACGGTGGCCGACGGCGTCAACCGTCTGCGCTCGCCGGAGCGCTCGATGATCGTCATCACGCATTATCAGCGGCTGCTCGACTACATCGTACCCGACGTCGTGCATGTGATGGCCAAGGGCAAAGTGGTCAAGACCGGCGGCAAGGAGCTCGCGCTCGAGCTTGAAGCCACTGGCTATGCGCAATTTGCCGGCGAGGCGGCGTAAGCGATGAACGCGGAAATTCGCGCCATCAAGACTGCGGCGGAGCAGGGACTAATAACGTCCTTCGCGAGCGCGCGCGCCACGCTGCCGGGCCAAGGCGCTGTGGCTGCGCTGCGCGAGGATGCGTTCAAGCGTTTCGAGGTGGGCGGTCTGCCGCATCGCCGCGTCGAACAGTGGAAATACACCGATCTGCGCGCGCTGATGCGCGAGGCCAAGCCTCTTGCTGGTCCTGCCGATGTTCGCAAGCCTGCCGATATCGCCGCGATCCTGCCGGGCGTCGACGCCAGCCTTGTGACCATCGTCAACGGCCGTTACGCGCCGGAATGGAGTGACAAAGGCGCTTCCGATCCCGGCATCGCGATCACCGAACTGTTTGCCTGGCTTGCCGAGAATGCCGACTACAAATTGGGCCAGATGCCGGGCAGCGACGATCAGGCTTCGCTGCTCAATACCGCCTTCATGAGCGGCGGCTTGGCGCTGCGCGTCAAGCGCGGCGCGGCCGAGCGTAAGCCGATCCATATCGCGCATGTTTTCTCCGGCGATAGCGCCGCGGCGATGTATTCGCGATCGGTGATGATCGTTGAGCCGGGTGCCCATGTCATGCTGGTGGAGTCGTTCTCCGGACCCGACGGCATCGACTATCAGGTCAATTCGGCGCTCGAACTCGTCATCGGCGATGGTGCCCACGTCGATCACATCAAGATCGGTTACGACGGCAACGCCGCGCTGCGCATCTCGACGCTTGGCGTCACGGTCGGCGCCAAGGCGGTCTATAAGGATTTTGCCTTCACCACCGGCGGCGCGGTCGTGCGCAATCAGACCTTTGCGCGATTTGCCGGCGAGCGCATCGACGCCTTTATCGGCGGAGCCAGCCTGTTGAAGAACAAGCAGCACGTCGATAATACGCTGGTGATCACGCATGCGGCGGCGCATTGCGACAGCCGCGAATTGTTCAAGACTGTGCTCGACGACCAGAGCCACGGCGTATTCCAGGGCAAGATCATCGTCGATCCGCACGCCCAGAAGACCAACGCCAAGATGATGACGCGCTCGCTCCTGCTGTCGGACGAAGCCGAAGCATCGCAGAAGCCAGAGCTTGAAATCTTTGCCGACGACGTCGTCTGCGGCCACGGCGCCACCGCCGGCGCGCTCGATCCGGGCCTCAAGTTCTATCTGATGTCGCGCGGCATCCACGAGAAGGAAGCCGAGACGCTGCTGATCCAGGCTTTCATCGGCGAGAGCATCGAGGAAGTCGCGCACGAAGGCATTCGCGAGGCGCTAAATTTGTCGGCGTTGCGCTGGCTGGGAGCGCGCGGATGAGCACGCATCCGGCAGTCAGCAACGGCTCCTACGACATCGCCAAAATTCGCGCGGATTTTCCGGCGCTGGCGATGCAGGTCTATGGCAAGCCGCTGGTCTATCTCGACAACGGCGCGTCGGCGCAGAAGCCGACCCAGGTGCTCGAGCGCATGCACAAGGCCTATACGCAAGAATACGCCAACGTACATCGCGGTCTGCATTATCTCGCCAATGCGGCGAGCGAAGCCTACGAAGGCGCGCGGGAAACCATTCAGCGCTTCCTCGGCGCGGCGCGCAAGGAAGAGATCGTTTTTACCCGCAACGCCACTGAGGCGATCAACCTCGTGGCGGCGAGCTTCGGCGGGCCGCGCATCGGCGCAGGCGACGAGATCATACTCTCGATCATGGAGCACCA